>DAOUHO010000154.1:0-21999 GCA_034428595.1 Chloroflexota bacterium
GGCAGCCGCCGACGCTTACCTGAATACTTGAGTCGAATTCACGAGTCCGTCCCGAATTGGACTTTACCACCCAGAGATAATTCGGTGATGCGAAGCTCTTGGACGAGCCTGTTTGACTCCGACACTCGATGTGGCGCCCCGATTCACGTTCGTCCGCGAGGTACGGGCAGCCCGCCGGCGGCGAGGGAATTGAGCATCGCGCATGGAGCACGACTGGATCGAAGCGGCCGATGACCAGGACTGTGAGGTTGGCGTTCTACTCGGCCGGCGTCAGACGGGCAATGGGCTGGCCGTATTCGACCGGCTGGCCGTCGGGTACCAGAAACGCCTCGATCGTTCCGTCGAACGGCGCCGGCACCTCGTGAGATACGCCAAGCACGTCCACGAAGCCAAGCGGCGCTCCCTCTTCCAGCGTGTCGCCCGGCTCAGCGATCGGATCGGCGCCGTCTTCGGTCCGCCGATGAAAAATGCCGACGTGCGCGGTTCGAGCAACCGGGGCGTCGGCAGGCTCTGCATCCGCCGACTCGACGACCGTTGAGGCATCAGCCGTTGGCTCCGCGAGCCGCAGGCGAATCGTGTGGTGCTCGTCAGCGACTTCGATCTCCTCAAGCCGCTCATTTCGAGCCGTTTCCACAAGATTGGGAAGCACTTCCGAGAGCGCGCGTTCCCACTCGTCAGTCAAGGCAATCCCCACGTACTCCTGGTCACGCCTGTCCGACGCGCGTGCTGTAGTCGCCGGTGCGGGTGTCCACGCGGATCACGTCGCCGGTGTTGATGAAGAGCGGCACGTCGATCTGCAGGCCCGTGCTCATGGTCGCCGGCTTCGACGCCGCCGTGGCGGTGTCCCCGCGTACCCCAGGATCCGTGTGCGCAACCGTCATATCAACGGCAACCGGCAACTCGAGTCCGATCGTGCGGCCTTCGAACGTCGTGAGCTCAAGCTCAAGTCCGTCGACGAGATAGTCCGCGGACGATCCAACCTCGGCGGCGTCCAGCGCGACCTCCTCGAACGTCTCCATGTTCATGAAGTGATAGGCGTCGGAACTCCGGTACAGGAATTGTGCCGGATCAACATCCAACCGCACGCGCTCGAAGCGCTGACTCGCCTGAAACACTCGATCGGAAGTCGTGGAGTTGACAATGTCGCGCAGCCTGAGCTTGGTCTGGGCGCTGCCGCGGCCGATCTTTTGGTGCTGGTGCTCAACGACCTCCAAGAGCTTTCCGTCGATCCGCACAACATTGCCTCGGCGCAATTCACCAGGGTCAACCATTGGACGGCCTCACGTCACTCGCATCGGTCGTCATTTTGCCGCTTGGGTCAGCACTTCGACACCCTCGTCTTGCACAAGCACGAGATCTTCAATCCTCACGCCGCCCCAGCCCGGGAGATAGATTCCCGGTTCCACCGACGTAACCATGCCGGTCGCCAGCGTATCGTCCGACCGCATTGAGAGTCGCGGGGACTCGTGAATCTCCAGCCCCACGCCGTGTCCCGTGCCATGGCCAAAGTCACCGCCGTGGCCCGCCGCCGCGATCGGATCCCGCGCCAGCGCATCGGCGTCCCGTCCCGACGTGCCGGCGCGAATACCGGCCTCGGCGGCCAGGTGCGCCTCCAGCACAAGATCGTAGATTCGCCGAAACGTCTCGTCCGCCGGGCCGGCGATGAATGTCCGTGTGATGTCTGAGCAATAACCCCTCAGTCGTGCTCCGAGGTCGACGACCACGGGCTCACCTTCGGCGATGGGGTGGTCCCCCGGCTGGTGATGGGCCATGGCGGCGTTCGGTCCGGCTGCAACGATCGTGTCGAAGGCCGGCCCCTCGGCGCCGAGATCGCGCATGGCGGCCTCGAGCCGATTCGCCAGCGCACGCTCGGTGACACCCGGCTCGATCCACGCCGCGGCGCGCGCCATCACCTCGTCAGCGATGCGCACAGCTTCGCGCACCACGTCGAGTTCACCGGCATCCTTGATCACGCGCAGCCGCTCCACGACACCCGCAATGGGCACAAGGCGCGCTGGAGGCGTCAGCGCGGCGAGCCGAGCCTCAAGCTTCTGAAATCCGGCATAGGTCACGTGCTCGGGCTCGAAGCCGACACGCGTCGCGCCGGAGGCCGCCACGGCGTCCGCCAGGCCCTCAAGAGGCTCTGACGCTTCCACAACGCCGAACGCCGGAGCTTGCTCGCGCGCCTGCACGGTGTAGCGAAAGTCCGTCACCAGCACACGATCTTCCGCGCCGATCAGCAAAACGCCGGCGCTGCCGGTGAATCCACTGAGATAGCGGCGATTCGCGGCGCCGTGGACGAGCAGCACGTCCGCGCCCAGGTCGGCGAGTTGCGACTGGGCTCGTTCCGCCCGCGTTCCACCGGCCGGCTCACGGCTGCTCATGGCAGGGCTCGATATTGGGCGATATTGCGCTCATGTTCCTCGAGCGTCACGGAAAACGCATGCGATCCATCACCCTTGGCGACAAAGAAGATATACGGCGTCTCGGCCGGGTTGGCGGCGGCGGCGATCGACTTGAGGCCAGGGTTGGCAATTGGCCCCGGCATCAGCCCGGAGTAAAGGTAGGTGTTGTAGAGCGAGTCCACCCGGAAATCGGCGGTGGTGAGGTCGGGTTTCCACCAGGCGCGCCCACCGTCAGTGCGTCCCAGCGCGTATTGCACCGTGGGGTCCGCCTGGAGCGGGATTCCCTGCCTGAGGCGGTTGGCGAAGACGCCCGCCACCAACGCGTACTCTTCATCGATTCGCGCCTCGCGCTCCACGACCGAGGCGACAGTGATGAGGGCGTGCAAGCCCCAGCCGCGCGCCGCCGCCGATGACCGCATGTCGACGGTCACGATGTCATCAAAGCGCCGCAGCATGGTGCGGACCAAGTCGCCAGCGGTGGTCCCGGCGTTGATCTGATAGGTATCGGGAAACAGATAGCCTTCGAGCGACACTCCGGGCGGGATGCCGCGCAGGAAGGGAAACTCGTTCGCAAGCTCGGCGACCTGGTTGCGCGCGATCCCCAAGAAATCCTGCCCCGCAATGTGAGTCTGTTCGTCGAGCCGATCCGCCATTTCCTCAATGCGAAAGCCTTCTGGAAACGTCACCGTCTGCTCCGCGGGCTGTCCGGCCTCGAGCAAGGTCAGAATCTCGTCCAACGACATGTCCTGTCGCAGGAGATACACGCCCTGCCGCAAGCGCCCGTCAAGGCCGCGCCGATCGACCAGGAGGCGAAACAGCAGATCGCTGCGGATCAGGCCGTCGCGCTGAAGCGCACGGCCGATGTCGCTGGTCGTGGTCCCCGGGGGAATGGTGAACAGCACGGTCTGCGCCGCCACCGGCGCCGGTGATTCGGCGAACCGACTCACGATGGTGAAACCCAAGAATGCCACCGCGCCGATTGACAGCAGCACGACGACAAACGCCTGAGTGAGAAGCCCAACGGCCCTCACCAGGCTCCCCGATCATTGAGAAAGTCCTGCACCAGCACCTCAGCGGCCACGGCATCGATGGGACGCTCGCCCGACCGCGCCCGCGCGGCGGCCGTCGTGAGCCGCTCGTCGCGCAGCACGACCGAGTCCCACCGATCCGCAAGCAATTGGCGGGCCCATTGGCGCGTTCGCGCCGCCTGAGGCCCATCGCTTCCATCCAACGATAACGGCAGGCCGACCAGAATCGTAGCGTTGGGATAGTCGTCGGTGACCGCCGCCACGGCTACTCGATCGCGCTCCAGATTCCGCCGCTCGATGACGCACCGATGGGCCACGAATCCACCCGCCGCATCGGAAATCGCGACGCCTATGCGGCGCGACCCCAGGTCAAGGCCAATGATGCGCCGGTTACGCGGTGGCGGTGGTTCGGCGGGCTCAGCCCGCCGGGATGGCCGTCGGCTCCGTGACCTGGACATCGATGCGCCAGCCCCAACGCGGGAAGTTCTCGGTGTCAGGTGGATCATGCGACACCCGCCAGGCGGCAACCTGCGAGAGCCCATTCAGGGCCGCCGCCCCGTCGTCGAGGCTCGCGCCGGCCAACGCGCCGCGAATGTCATCGGTGTCAAGCTTCGCCACCGACTCGCCGACCGCCTCAATGCGCATGTGCAGCCGGCCGAATGATTCGTCGAGAATCTCGGTTCGCAGAACATGAATCTCGTCGAATTGGACATCCGCGCCACCGCTCGCGAGGCCATCGACAATGATCCGCTCCAAATCATCGTTTGCAAAAAGAGTCCCGCTCGCGCGGACTTCCAGGTCCAGCTGCAGCACCGCCGCCAGTTGATCCACGTCGGCGCTGAAGTCTTTCCGCACCACCTCGGGATTGCCAGCCTCCGGCGACCATACAACGAGCGTGTGCTGCTCGGGGCGGTCGCGTCGCAGCTCCTCCACCGCCGCACTCTGCAGCCGCTCGAGCAGGATTCGATCGAGCTCATCAAGGTCGCGCTGGGAAACCAGCGCGATCTCCCGCTCCGCCGCCCCCGTAATCGGCTGCGAGTTGAAGACGTCAAGCGTCTCCGCCTCCGGTCCATCGACGGCCACGATCGCCAACGCTCGCACGTTTCCCGTCGTGCCGGGGTGCTCGGCCGTCACGCTCACGGTCGCCTCACCCGGCACCGTCTGCCCCACGATTTCCACCGTCGGAGGCACGAGCACTTCGGCATCCGTCAGAAAGCTCGTTCCCTGCTGGGTGCGAACCTGAGTGTTGCGAGGAGCGACCACGGCTTCGCGGGTGCGATTCCTCAGGGTGATGCGCCCCCGAGCGAACTCCACGGGCTCCCGGCGCCTGCCGGTGGTGGGCATGGACATGGAGCCGTCGCTGACGGCGGCCACGATGGCGCCGGGAATGGCGCGCGCCTCGACGTCGACCTCGGACAGCTCGGGATCGATGCGCACGTCAAGCGTGATCGGCACGTGCGTGGCCAGCGGCGACACGTGGACGGTCGACGAGGGCCAAACCCAAAACGCCATAACGATCCAGATCGCGGCGACGCCAAGCACCGCGGCGGCCGTGGGCGCCAGCAAACGCAGGGGATGGTCGTTTCGCTCCCAGTGACGATAGGTGCGCACCGGTCGCGAGCTGTCGAGTTCGTCCAGGCGCTCAAATACGGGTTCGTGCATCCTCGGCACACGGCGGCGCGCATGGGCGCTTCGCCGCTGGCGGCGCCGTCGGCGCGGCGGGAGCCGCTCGAGCGTGGGGCCCTGGCGAGAACTCACGACGGCGTCCGAATCGCGGCGACATAGCTGCGCCCGGCGTCCAGCGCCTCGTCGATCTTCGCGGCGTCCGTGCCGCCCGACATCGCGAGCTCCGGCCGACCGCCGCCACCGCCGCCCGTGAGCTTGGCGACCGTTCGAGCCAGGTCGCCGGCATGCACGCCCGCATCCACGGCCTGAGCCGAAGCGGCGGCCACAAAGGCGGGCTTCGCCGCAACGCTCGTGGCCAGGAGAATGACCCACGGTTCCTCGAGCTGGTCTCGCAACGACTCGGTGACCTGCCGCAGCGCGTCGCGGTTGGCCACGTTCACTTGCCCGGCGACCAGCGTGAGGCCATCCACTTGCTCGCGACCCGCCAGCAGCGCCGACGCGGAACGTCGCGCCTCCGCGCGTTCGGCCGCGGCGACCTGGCGACGCGCCTGGGCGAGTTCGGTCTTGAGTCGGCGGATGCGCTCCGCCGATTCGCCCGGCGATACGCCGGCTTCCTCGGCGACCTCGTTGAGGATGTCCTGCTGACGCTCGACGAACTCGGTCGCTCCGTGGCCGGTCAGCGCCTCGATGCGGCGCACGCCGGCGGCAATGCCGCCTTCGCCGGCGATGGCAAACATGCCGATCTGGCTGGTCGCGGCGCAGTGCGTGCCCCCGCAGAGCTCCAGCGACTGGTCGCCCATAGCAACCACCCGCACGACTTCGCCATATTTCTCGCCGAAGAGCGCCATGGCGCCCCGTTCGACCGCCTCCCGCACTTCCGCCGACTCGGTGGCGACCGGCAAGTCCTCGAGCACGCGGCGATTGACCCACTGTTGAATGGCGCGCAGCTGCGCCCGATCCACCGGATTCGGATGGGTGAAGTCAAATCGAAGGCGATCGGGAGCAACGAGCGATCCCGCCTGCTGCACATGCGCGCCCAGCGTGTGGCGGAGCGCCGCGTGCAACAGGTGGGTCGCCGAGTGATTTCGCATGATGTCCTTCCGGCGCGAGCCATCGACTTCGGCCAGGACGACATCTCCCACGCGAAGCACGCCTTCCGTTATGTCAACCATGTGGGCGTGGGTTCCCTCGGGCGCACCCTGCGTATCGCGCACTCGCGCCAGCAAGTTGTCGCCGCGAAGGACGCCGGTGTCGCCAACCTGACCGCCGGCCTCGGCGTAAAACGGCGTTTGGTCGAGCACGACCATGGCCCGGCCCGGCGCGCTCACCGACTCTTGCAGGGTGCCGTCGACGTCGATTCCCACGACGGTGCCCTCGCCCGCCACTTGCCCGCCGTATCCAAGAAAGACGGTCTCGCCGAAACCGGTTGGGAGCCGCGCCGTACGGTCGCCACGCTGCGCCGCGCGGCTGCGCTCACGCTGCTCGGCCAGCGCCGCCTCGAATCCTTCATCGTCCAGGGCCACGCCGCGCGCTTCCGCCACCTCCTGGGTGACGTCGCGCGGAAACCCATAGGTGTCGTAGAGAAGAAACGCGCGAGCGCCCGGCAGGGTGCCGCCGCGGGGAATGTCGGTCAGCATCTCGTCGAGCAGGGACATCCCGGTCACGAGCGTCCGGCGGAATCGCGTTTCCTCGTCTCGAATGGCGTCGCAAATGAACGTGCGCCTCCGTTCAAGCTCGGGATACGCCGCGCCGAAAATGTCGACCGTGCGGTCCGCAATCGGCGAGAGCGCGTCATCGCCCATCCGCAGCAGGTCGGCATGGCGCACGGCATGGCGGAGACTGCGCCGCAGCACGTAGCCCCGGCCCTCATTGCCGGGCATCACCCCGTCGGCAATAAGAAACGCCGCCGCGCGCGAATGCTGCGCCACGATGCGCATGGAGCGCCCGGCCGAGTCATCGGGTGTGTACGGCCGACCGGCGCGCGCGCTCGCGAGGCTGAGCAGCGGCGTCCACACGTCGGTGTCGTAGATCGATTCGACGCGCTGCAGCACCCAGGCCCATCGCTCGAGCCCGGCGCCCGTATCCACTCCCGGCATGAGCGGGCTGAGAGCGCCCGCCGTGTCCTGGAAATATTGGTTGAAGACGAGGTTGCAAATTTCGAGATAGCGGTCCGGCGCCACCGCCGGGCCTACGTCCGGCTCGTCCGGTCGAAGGTTGACAAAGATCTCCGTGCACGGCCCGCAGGGCCCGCTGTCGCCGGTCGGGTCCCAGAAATTGTCATCGCCCAGGAAGGCGATGCGCTCGCGCGGATGTCCAAGGTCGGTCCAGATCTCCGTCGATTGGTCGTCGCGGGGCACGCCTTCGCGACCCTCAAAAACCGTGACCCAAAGATGGGCGGAATCGATGCCGGCGTGGTTGACCACCAAGTCAAGGGCGTAGGCGATGGCCTCCTCTTTGAAATAGTCGTTGAAGCTGAAGTTGCCCAGCATCTCGAAGAAGGTCAGGTGGCTCAGGTCGCCGACCTCGTCGAAGTCGGTGGTGCGGAACGACTTCTGCACCGTGGCCACGCGTGGATACGGCGCTGGGCGTTCGCCGCTGAAGTACGCCTTGAACTGCTGCATGCCCGCGCTCGTGAGCAGGACGCTCGGGTCCCCGGTGGGAATCAGGGACGAACCCGGGAGCACGACATGCCCGCGGTCCGCGAAGTACCCGAGAAACATCTCGCGAATTTTGTCGGTCTGCATGACTCAGGCGGTCTCCTCACCCATGGGACAAAGCAAAAGACCGCCGGAGATTGCCTCCCCAGCAGTCCCTTAAGTTCGCGTCAAATCCGGCTGCCTAGCCGGTTCGGCCTCGTGTCCTGCTCGTCACTCCCTGCGGGCGATTAAGCATCCTCCGCCGCGCCCGGCGATCGAATCGAGCGCAGCGCCAATCCGAGGAGGAATCCGACCGCCAAGCCTAGCGCCAACCTGACGAGGCGTCCGCGCATTTGCCGGTAGCTTCCCCCTCGCCGGAACCTACCATGACCATTATGTTAGGTCAACGACTCCGACGGGCTACGACAGCAGGACGTGCGCAATGGCCACGCCCAGAACGCACCCGAGCAGCGCCGCGAGCACCGGCAGCCCGCCGATCATCAGATACGTCGCGCCCAGCGGCGCCGCCATAAGCGCGCCGGCGGCGAATCCGCCCACGCCGAACGGCCAATACAGAATCCCCGCGCGCTGACGCCGTCCCACAAATGCGTGAAAGAGAAACGCCACGATCGTGGCCAGCACGAGACCCAAGTAGACGTGCGGCGGGATGAGCAGAAAGACTTCCACGCTAGCGTGCTTCCACGCGTGCCGGGATTGGCTGAGGCGCGGCGTGCAGGCGATTCGCGTGCCGGGCAATCGCCTCCGCGGCCCGCAGCACCTGGGCCCGCGTCGTATCCCGGCCAAGACTGAGCCGCAGCGGTCCCCGGCGGTAAGCGGGCGGCAGCCCGAGCGCCTCGATGACATGGGACGGCTCAATCGAGCCCGCCTCACACGCAGCCCCCGACGAGGCGTCGATGCCGTCAAGGTCCAGATTGATCAGCAAGGGCTCGGCGTCCACGTCGGCAAACGCGAAGCTGGCGATGGATGGCAACCGAAGAGTTGGATGGCCGGTCAGGCGTGCGTGCGGCACATTCGCCAGAACGGCGTCGACCAATGCCCCCGACAGCTCGGCAAGCCGTGAGCTAAGGGTGCGCCGCGTCGCGCAGGCCGCGGTGACCGCATGCGCAAGGCCCACGGCGGCCGGCGTGTTCTCCGTACCTGCCCGACGACCCATCTCTTGCGCACCACCCCAGGCCAGCGGCTCCAGCTCCACACCGTCTCGCACGTAGAGCGCGCCGATGCCCTTGGGTCCATAGATCTTGTGACCTGACAGTGATAGCAGATCAACACCCAGTCGATCAACATTTATGTCGAGTTGCCCCGCCGCCTGAACGGCGTCGGTATGGAAAAGCGCACCGGCCTCACGCGCCGTCTGAGCTAGCGCCGGGATGTCTTGCACCGTGCCAATCTCGTTGTTGGCCAGGGCGATGCTGACCAGAGCGGTGTCAGGCCGCAGGTGAGCCGCCAGCGTGTCCGGGGTCACCCGACCGTCGGCATCGACCGGAAGCTCGGATAGAGGAAACCCACGGTCGCGCAGCGCCCAAGCCGCGCGCAACACGGCGTGATGCTCAATGGCGCTCACCGCGGTGTGCCCGCGGTCACTCCGGCGAACCACGCCGGCAATGGCCAGGTTGTTGGCCTCGGTGCCGCCGGAGGTAAAGATGATCTCGTGCGGCTGCGCGCCGAGGGCGTCCGCCACTTGTCGCCGCGCGCGGTCGAGCTCGGCACGGGCGAGGCGGCCGGACGCGTGCACGCTCGACGGGTTGCCAAAGGGTCCGTCCAGAGCTTCGACCATGGCCCGCCGGACAGCCGGATCGAGCGGCGTGGTGGCCGCGTGGTCCAGGTAGATGCGATCGCGCGTGGGTGTGGTCATCACGCCTCAGGATAGGGCCGCGAGCGCGCTCGACGCGCTGGTCGGTCGTCGCCTCCGGTCATTTCGGCGTCGCGCAACGGCCGGTCGCGACGCAACGTTTCCCACGAGCACCGGCCCTTCCGAGGCCTGCTGTGATAAATTCCTATTGTCCATCACGCGTCACTTTTAGCACGCCAGCGCTGCACGCGCGGCCACGTGATGTGCCCCCCATTCCATGAGCAGCACTCGATCTATCTCTCGGATGCGATTTTCTCGTCGGGCCGTGCTGTATACCGCAGTTACGGCCGCAGCGGCGGGTGTTGCGCCTTGGAGCGCGACGGTGTTCGCCCAGCAAGCGGCCATCGCCGTCGATTCGCTGTTCCAGGGGTTTTACGACCGCATGGGCGGCGCCGACGTCCTGGGCGATCCCCTCACCGCGCGTTACGAGCTGGACGGCCGGCAGGTGCAGCTCTTCGAGAACTTCTTGCTCGAACATTGGCCTGAGAACAGCGGCACCGACTATGAGGTGCAGCCGGCGCTGCTCGGCGTCAAGGTTTCGGGGAACCGTTACTTCGGACAGGCGCAGCCGTTCCGCGACAGCAGCCAGGTGATCTACGTGCCGGAGACGCGGCAGTCCCTCCGGCTGGGCTTTCTCAGCTTTTGGCGCGACGGGGGAGGCGCCAACCTGTTTGGCTATCCGATTTCCGAGGAAGTTGTTGACGACGGAGTCACTGCGCAATGGTTTCAGCGCGGCAAGCTCACCTACGTCGCCGACCGCACGCCGGCAATTCAAATTGCCGATTTGGGCCGCACCTGGCTGAGCCAGGCGCAAGATGGCCTGGCCGCGGCCTACGAGGTCAAAGCGCCGCCGGCAACGGTGCCGGGCGGATCCACCCCTGTTCGGCTGGTCTTTACCAATTCCGGTACGGACACGTGGGCGTCCAGCGGCGACGAGGCGGTGACGCTGGGGTTTCGATGGGCGGATCGTCATCCGCCACGCGACCGCGAGCCCCCCGGCTTCATTTCGTTACCGAACGATGTCGCGGCGGGTGAGAATGTTGAGCTGGAGACCTCGATTTCGCTGCCCACCGCACCGGGGCAATACCGCTTGCAGCCCGACTTGCGGCAGCAAGGCGAGTGGTTCTCGGCCAAGGGCGTGGCGGCGCCCATTGTGGAGACGCCCGCGCGACTCGCGGAGCCAGAGATGCGCGTTGGGCTGCTCGACATCAGCGATGACAACCCCGGGGTCACCACCGCCACCATCACCTCCACCAATGGCCTGCGCATCGTCGACGAGGGCGGCAATGAGATGGCGGAGCTCGCGGCCGGCGAGTCCGTGGTCATTCACCGCGACATCCCCGGCGAGCAGCAAGTGCTGCAGCTGCCGGGCGATGAGCGCGAGACCACCGTTGGTCGTGTCAAGATCTTCCCGCTGGCAGGCTCAATGCTGCGTCTGATGGAGGCAGCCCCGTGGACGACCTACCGAGGGTCGTTTGAGTTCGTCTGGCTGCCGCGCTATACGTCCGCCTGGTTGGTCAACATTCTTTCGCTGGAGGATTACCTGTCGGGCATTGCCGAGCAGGGTGACTACATTCCCTGGGAGGCTCTGCGGGCTTCCGCCATCGCCTTTCGCAGCTACGCCATGGCGACTCGGTCCGAACGCCGGGCCAGCAACCTGGAATTCGATGCGGCCGGATCCACGCATCATACGCCGACCATGTACACCCGGCATCAGGTCTATCACGGCATGGCGCGCGAGTTTTCCGGAACCCGTCTGCGCCAGGCGGTGGCCGATACTCGCGGACAAGTCATGACCTACGACGGCAAGACGATCATGGCTGTCTATTTCTCACGCGCCGACGGGCATACCCGGAGCTGGCACGAGACGTGGGGTGGCGCCTACAAGCCCTGGGCCGTCGGGGTGCCCGATCCCTACAGCGTCGGGCAGACGCTCTTGGGACACGGAATCGGGCTGCCGTTGCGCAGCGCAAACGCGATGGCGGAGGCCGGCGCCAATGGCGAGCAGATCCTGGCCAGCTACTACACCGACGTGGACTTCGGTGCCATCTACTAGCGCCGCGCCCGCCGGACGCGGGCTCCAGGGTCGCGACCTGCTTTCTCTAGCAGACCTCAGCAGTGGCGATGTCGCGACCATTCTGGACGCGGCCGCGCGGTTGAAGCTCGCCCAAGCCGACGGAATCCCCCACACGCTTCTGCCCGGGCGAACACTTGGGATGCTCTTTGAGAAAGCCTCCTTGCGCACCCGCACCACGTTCGTCGTGGGCATGGTTCATCTCGGGGGACAGGCCGTCGACCTGATGGCCGAGCACACGCAGATGGGCGTAAGGGAGTCCGTACCCGACATCGCTCGAAACCTCGAGCGCTGGGTTGACGGCGTCATGGCGCGGGTCTACGACCAAAACGTGCTGGAAGAGCTGGCCGAGAACTCGCGTGTGCCCGTCATCAACGGTCTCAGCGACCGCTTTCATCCCTGCCAAGTGCTGGCCGATCTGCTGACGCTCCGCGAACGCTTCGGCTCGCTTTCCGGCCGCACCCTGGCGTATGTAGGCGACGGATTCAATGTGTGTCACTCCCTGCTGCTTGGCGGCGCCATGACCGGGCTGCACGTGCGCGTCGGGACGCCCAGTGGCTACGAGCCCGACCCGGCCATCGTCGAGCAGGCGCGCGGGCTGGCTCGCGCCTCGGGCGCCAGGATCGAACTCGTCTCGAGCGCTGAGGCGGCCGTGCGAGACGCCGACGCGATCTATACGGACTCGTGGGTGAGCATGGGCCTGGAGGACGAACGCGCCGCGCGCCTCGCCGCGTTCGGACCGTTTCAAGTGAATACCGATCTCATGGCCGGCGCACGGTCTCACGCCGTGTTCATGCACTGCCTGCCCGCCCATCGCGGGGAGGAAGTGACCGACGACGTGATGGACGGTCCGCAGTCCGTCGTCTTCGATCAAGCCGAGAATCGGCTCCACGTGCAAAAGGCGTTGCTCGTGCTGCTCATTGGCGGCGAGGCCGCCCTGCACGCCTTACCGCGATAGTCAGGCCTAATTCCGCGCTACACTTGGCCCAGGCGCCAACGGTGGCAAAGCGGGCAGTGGAACAGCTCGAATACCTGATTCGTGAGTTCAGTTGGGGCGCCGCCGCGCAGATCATTCTCGTCGCGCTCCTCTTTCACGGCGTCTTGACGCTGATTCGCGGCACCCAGGCGGACATTCTGGTCCGCGGCGCCCTGGTGGTCCTGGTGGCCATTCTGGTGATTGGGCGCGTGCTGCAGCTGCCGTTGATCAATTGGATCGTGGAAAACGGCCTTATCCTGCTGTCGTTCGCAATGGTGGTGGTATTCCAACCGGAAATCCGTCGGCTGCTTGAGCGCGTGGGGCGCACCGGAACGCTGGTTGCGCGGCCGTTTGGAACCACGTCTCCCGAGGATACCGAGGTGATGATCGGAGAGGTCGTCACGGCGGTCGCGGCGCTCTCGGGGCGCGTATGGGGCTCGATCATCGTGATCCAGCGAACGGGAGGGCTCGACGAGTACGCCGCCACCGGCACTCGCCTCGAGGCGCAGCTTTCGCAAGATTTGTTGCTGACGGCGTTTCATCCCGGCTCGGAGCTGCATGACGGCGCGCTGCTGGTGCGCGGACGCATGGTGACGGCGGCGCACGTGATGTTGCCGCTAAGCGACGCACTCGGCCCGCAAGACCACGTGGGGACTCGCCATCGCGCCGGTCTGGGCATCACCGAGGTGTCGGACGCGATTGCCGTCATGACCTCGGAAGAAAGCGGCGGAATCTCGTTTGCCTCTGATGGTCGGCTCGAGCGGCACCTGACGCCGGACCAGTTGAGACGCCGACTGGAGACGGCCTTCCGAGTGCAGACCCGTGGGGCGGCGCTGCAAAGTCTGCCGGCCTGGATTTCACGCCGCTAGGTGCGACGTCTCAGTCCTCAGGCGCTCTGGACGGCCCGCGCCCTGCGCTTCGCGCGCCACAGCCTCGGGGTCCGGTTTCTTGTGGCGCTCGCGCTGTCGGCGCTGGTGTGGGCCGGACTCACCATTGAGGAAAACCCCGAGGCGACCGAATCCTTCCCCGGCCGCTTGATTGTGGAGCCGGTCGGCCTCGATACGCGCAGCCTTGTCCTCGTGGAGGAAATCGCGCCGGTGCGCGTGAGCGTGAAGGGGCCAAAGGTCAATCTCGCCAGTCTCACCGCCGATCATTTCGTGGCCAGAGTCGATCTCGGCGGGCTTGACGCCGGACGGCATCAGGTCGACGTGGATGTGGTCGTGTCGGATTCGCAGGTTGAAGTCGTGCTCATCACGCCGGCAAACATTGCGGTCGAGCTCGATCCCGTCGTTGAGCGCAGCCTGCGAGTCAATGCCCGAATCGAGAGCGACGTAGCAACGGGATATCGGGCGGATCTTTCTGGAACTACCGCCGAGCCCGCCGACGCCACCATCAGCGGCGCGTCATCGGCCGTTGACCGAGTGGCTCGCGTCCAGGCCGCGCTCAGCTTGGAGGGCGCGACGCGCGATGTCAGAGTCGAGGGGCTCTTGATTCCCGTGGATCGACAAGGTGTCGAGGTCGAGGACGTGCGCGTGGACCCGCCGACCGCGTTGGTCAACGTACCCGTCATCCGGATTACCAGCCGCAAGCGCGTGCCGGTGGTGCCGCGGATCGAAGGGACAGTCGCGCCATCGTTTTTCATTGCGCGGATTGGCGTCGTCCCGACAAGCGTCGAGATCGAGGGTGAGCCTGGGGCGCTCGAACGCGTGGACGCGGTGGAAACGTTGCCAGTCGACATCGCGGACGCCCGCGGCGACATCGAGCGCGAAGTCGGATTTCAGGCCACCGAGGGCATCACCATCCGCAGCGATCAGCCATTCGCGCAGGTTGCGGTGGTCGTCGAACCGCTCGACGAAACCACCACCATTCAGGTGGCGGTGGTCCTGACGAATCTCGGCAGCGGCCTCCAGGCGATCGCCGACCAACCGTTTCTGCAGATTGTGATGTCGGGTCCCGCCGAGGTCCTGCAAGGCTTGCGCGGCGGCGACATCCTGGCGGAAGTCGATTTGAGCAATCGCGCGCCGGGCCTCCACCAAATCCGACCGGTGATCACGAATCCGGCGCCGGATACCCTGCGCATGGTGCGGCACACGCCGGCGGTCGTGGACGTGCGCATCTCACCGCTCGATGCCCCGAGCGCCGCCCCGGCGACGACCGCTATTCCCGGACCGGGCGGCGCGGTGCCGGCGGCCACGCCAACCCCGACCGCATCTGCCGGTTAGCTAGCCGCGAGCTCTCGCCCGGTCCGCCAGCACTCCCTCGTACAACCCATCGAGCGGGGCGGTGAGGCGATCCCACGCAAGCTCGCCCGTCGCATAGGCGCGCGCTTGCTCGGCCAGCCGGCCTCGATTGGAATCTTGCAGCGCGCGCACCGCCGCTGCCGTGAGCGCTTCCATCGAGGCGTCACGCGCCAGGTAGCCGGTTTCACCGTCACGGACGAACGTCGTCGCCTCACCGACTGGGGAGGCCACGATCGGCACTCCGGCAACCATCAGATCCATGTATCGCACGGAGCACTTCGACCGGTTGGCCACGGTGTCCGCCATCGGCATGAGCGCGACGTCGCAGTCCGCGAAGAATGCTCCAAGCCGCGTGAAGTCGATCCATCCGCCAATGCGGACTCGGTCTGAGATGCCCTGCGCTTCGAGGGCCGGCATCAGGTGCCGCACGGGCGAATGAGGTCCGGCGCCCACGATGGAGATTGTGAGATCGGGCAGGCGTGTCAACGTGCCCACCACCAGCCGCACCCAATCGTTGGGCGGCGCGTCGTAGAAGCGCGTGTAGATCACCGCGTGCGGCCGCGGCGGGACCGACGACGGCGGCGGGGCCTCGCGCCACGCTCGATAGGTCGCGGCGTCGTAGCCGTTGACGATGCGCTCGACCGGCCCAGCCCCGCGCCGCCGCGCCAGCTCCGCGCTTGCGGTGGTGCGCGCGTCGCAGGCCCCGAGGCCCCAGGACTCCTGCCGCTCGAATAGCTCGCGCTGCCACCAGGAGTAGGGCTCGTTGACACTCCACCCGGCCTTGCCCTCCCAGTCGTCGCAGTCCAACACCAGCCCCGGCCGGTCGCGCTTGCGCCAGAGCAAGGCTTGCACCAGCCCCGACACCGCCTTGGGCTTGAAGACGTGGACGATGTCTGGTCGCCACTGCGCGAGCCGGTGCATGGCGCTTCGGGCCAGCGCCACCTGCGTCAACGGGGCGCCCACCAGCGGCACGGCCGCGCCGCTTGGTCGCTGGAGCGCGTGGACCTCAACGCCGGCATCGTTCCAGCGCCGCCCGTAGCTCGCCGAGTCATCGTAGGGAGGCACCACAACCCGCACCTGGTGCCCGCGCGCCGCCATGGCGCGCGCCATGGGCATCACGCGGCGCCCGGTCGTGTTCTTCGGCGCTAGCCCAAAGGGCGCGACGTAGACCAGATTCACGCTAGGCCGCGCGTCGCCAGGCCAGCAGCGCCAGCACCCCCAGCACCCAAAGCGCAGCGGCGACGCCGCTGATGATGGCGCCGACGCGCAGCGGGTGCGACGAGAACTCAAACGTGACCGTGTGCTGTCCGGCGGAGGGAATCAACACGGCCCGCTGCGCCAGATTTGCCTGCCAGATCGTGGTGCGGCCGCCGTCGATGTACGCCTCCCATCCCGGGTACAACGTGTCGTTGAGCACCAGCATGCGAGGGCCCTCGGAAACGACCTCAATGGTGACGCGCTCCGGGCTGTCCTCGATCATCACCGCCGTCGCCGGGGCGTCAAACCGAAGCCAGGCGTCGCGCGTTCCGAACTCACGCCTGAGGCGCGCCACGTCGTCGGGAAGGACGAGACCGACCGGCTCCCGGCGGTGCACGACTCCCATGTCCTCCAGGGCCCGGCGAATCGGATTGGACAACGCCGGGTCACGTATCGACGTGGTCAGCCACGCCTCCTCTGTTGGCGCAAACCCCTGGTACGACAGCGCCCGGCTTGCGCTGGCAACGGTTCCCGCCAGTCCCACGCGCACCGGCATCCAGATCCGCTGCGCCTCACGCGCGCGCCGCGTAATGGTCACGTCGCCGGCCAGCTCCACGAGCATTCCGCGTCCAGGGCGGAGGAGCACTCCAACCGACGACCCGTCGTCCAGCAGCAGGGAGAGCCCGCGTACGTCGAGCACTCCGACAAGCGGTTCGATGGTGATGGCCGTGAGGTGTATGGGGCTTTCCAACCCCACGCTCGAAAGCACCGTCTGCGGCGGCAACCCGTCCCGCTGGGGCGCGGGCGCCGCATTCGCCAGCCCCACAAACGTAGGGTCGTCAGCGGCTCGCTGCAGCGGCAACTCGAACTGAGCGCCGGCCGCGTCGATAAGCAAAATACGGCCCGCCTCGGCGCCGCTGTCGCCAGGAGCCCCGGAGGCAAGGATGGCAACGCCCGTCACGCCGGACACGTCGAGCGAGTCAATGTGGAGGGGCTCCCGCAATCTCGCGACGAGCCGCAGGTCGAACGCGGCGACATCGGTCTCAAAGGCGTCGAAGCGATCGTCGATCACCACGCCAACGCTCAGCGTGTCCAATGCATGATTTGACGGCACGGACTTGAGTTGATTCAGCAACAGCGCATCGGGATGCGCCGCCGAGCCGGGAATCACGGTCTCGCGCAGCGCCACGTGGGTCGACAGGGGCAGGAGACCGCCGTCGTAGCCATCGGGCGTGTCCAGCCCATAGGCCATCGTGAGATTCGGATTCAAGATGTCCCGGTTTTTCCAGGCCACCTTGAACTCGCGCCACGGCACTTCGCCGAGTTGATCGAACCACGTGCTGGCGAGCGCCGCGCGGTCGGGATCGTTGATCTCGTAGGAGGGATCGGCCATCGAGAGGATCCTCCCGGCGCCCGCGATCTCGTTTAAGCGCGGCAATGCCTGGCCCTTCGCTTCGTAGGCGTCAATGGGAATCGCTTCCCTGATGGCCGCGGGACCGGCCGCCGCGGCAAGCTCCGCGACCACAATGAGCGGCGCCAACCAGGCGTACGCAGGCCGCGGCGCCAGAATGGCGAGCGTCACAAAGACGACCGCGATGGCGGCGACGAGCCCCCACGTCCAGGCGAGACCATCGCGCAGAGGCGGCTCCGCGATCGCAACTCCGAGCGACAACCCGCCCAATCCCGCGAGCACCGTGAGCCAAGCGCCGAGCTGCTGCAGGCGTTCGCGCCGCGGCCGGCCTGACGCTATCCCCAGCGCCTCGGCGCCGTAGGCCGCCAGCAGCGCCAGCGCGAACACGGCGACGAGGAGCCAGCGCGCCGGCACGCGGAAGAGCGCAACTCCGGGCACAACCCGATGCGCAAACCCGAACAACGGCGTGGCCGGTCCCAGGGCCAGCAGGATTGCCACCAACGCCGCCAGGACCAAGAAGGCGACGCGCGGTTCGCGCCAGCGATGCACGGCGCCAAGCGCCGCCAGCACGACGCCCACGACGCCGACGTAGGCCACGAATTCCGTACTCGACGGCAGGTGCAGAAACGTAGGGAGCAAGCCGGGCAGCGCTTCTCCGGTCGGCAGCGAAAACGAGACCGCCTCGTGAAACATCAGCCCACCGGAACGTATGCCCTCCCGCGAAAGGTCGAGGGCCGGCAAGATTTGAGCCGCGGCCAGCCCGGCGCCGCCAAGGGCGCCGATGAGCCACAACGACAGCCCGGCGAGCGAACCCTGCATTCGCTGCCGCGCAGACGTATTCCCCACGCGCCGGAACCCGGCCACGAGCGCCCAGGCTAGGGCAAACGTCAAGCCGACATAGGCCGTCTGCGGGTGACCGGCCAGGATCATCACGGCCACGATCAGCGGCGCCACCGCCCACCAGCGCTTGGCCCCCGCAATGCCCAGTTCGATGGCCAGAATCAACAACGGAATCCATGCGGCCACGCTGATCTGGTTGATGTGTTCCATCTGCCCGGCGAAGAACCCGCTAAATGCGAAGGCCGCGGCTCCGGCCGCAGCGGCTGGCCACCCGAGGCGCAGGCCCACACGCGTGAGCGCCAACATCCCGACAGCTCCCAGCGCCACGTGCAGCATCAACGCCGTCGAAAGCGCGCGCGCGGGATCGAGCAGATACAGGGGCCAGTTGAGCGGATAGAACACCGCCGACTGTGGGTTCGCCAGGAACGGCACGCCCATGAACACGTGCGGGTTCCAGAGCGGCAGGCGGCCGTCGCCAAGCGACGCCGCGGCATAGGCCCAGTAGGGGAAGAAGTAGGTCTGCAAGTCGTAGCCCGAGAGCACCAGGCCCTCGAAGATCAATCGCCCGTAAATGGTGAGGAGGCCGGCCAGCACCAGCCCCACGGCTGCTATGACGCCGAGGCGCGATCCACGCGGCCGCGCGTCAATCGTCGTCACCGTGCGCGCGCCGCTGCTTGCTAAATCTCTTCCGACAAGATGATGGCTTCGGCGACCTCACGCATCGGTTTGCGTCGGTCCATGCTGAGCTTCTGGATGCGCCTGAACGCCTCGGGCTCGTCCAAGCCCAGGCGCGACATGAGTAGCCCTTTGGCGCGCTCGACCGCCTTGCGCGTTTCGAGCTGATCCTTGAGATCGGCCACCTCGTCGCTGATGGCCAGGAACTCGCGGTAGCGCGACATGGCCACTTCCAGCGCCGCCTCGAGCTCGTTGTCCCGCAACGGCTTGAGGATGTAGTTGATGGCGCCAGCTTCAAGGGCCTGATTGATGAGGTGCCGGTCCGAGTACGAGGTGACAAGCACGACTGGGGCAATTCGCTCGTCCGTGAGACGGCGCGCGGCCTCGATGCCGTCCATCTCCGGCATCCGGATGTCCATGACGACGACATCCGGCCGCAGCTCGCGCGCCATCTTGACGGCGCTCTCGCCGTCGCCGGCCTCACCGACAACCTGGTAGCCAGACGCCTGCAAGCGCTCGGTGAGGTCCATCCGGATGATGGTCTCGTCTTCCGCCACGATTACACGCAGGGACACGCCACAATCACTTTCATCGCGGAGATTGGGTGGATCAGCCCGTACAGGGTCAGCCTAGCAGCATCTGCAATTGCGTTGACGCCTCCACCCCACAACCCCTAGTATCCGCTGGCCGTGCACACCCCATGGATTGCGTGCACGGTGGCTGATAATCCGCAAATGGTTGGGAGGACATGCGGATGCGTGTGACCTGCCTGCAAGAGAACCTTAGCCGCGGCCTGGCGCTCGTGAGCCGCGCCGTCGCCACCCGGAGCACGCTGCCCGTGCTGAGCAACGTGCTGTTGCAGTCCGAAGACGGCGGGCTGCGGCTCTCGGGCATGAACCAGCAGCTCGCGATGTCGGTGTGGCTTGGCGCGAGCGTGGAAGACGAGGGCGCCATCACCGTGCCCGCCCGGCTGTTGAGCGATTTCGTCGCCCAGCTCCCCGAGGGGCCGGTGACCTTGGCCACTGACGATGAGACCGATAGCCTGAGCGTCGCGTCCGGTCGGTATCAGGCCAAGATCAAGGGGCTGAGCGCCGACGACTTTCCGCCCATCCCGACGACGGGCGACGAGCGTGAGGTCGACCTGGCCACCGACCTGCTGGCCGACGTGGTCGGACAGGTGGTGACCGCGGCTGCGACCGACGACAGCCGGCCGGTGCTGGCCGGCGTGTCGATCACCATCGGCCCGGACCACATCGAGCTGGCTGCCGCCGACGGATATCGACTGGCCGTGCGCCGCGAGGATGTGGAAACGGGCCTGGCCGAGCCGGTGCAGATCGTCGTGCCGCGTCCCGCCATGGTCGAGCTTCAGCGAATGCTCGCCGACGATCCGGGCACGGTGACCATCGGACTCAGCGAAACGCAGTCGCAGGTCTTGTTCCGGACGAGCACCGTCACCTTCATCGCCACGCTCATCGACGGGCAGTTTCCGAACTACCCGCAGCTCATTCCGGGCGAAGTTGACACGCGCGTCGTGGTTGACACGCAAGCCTTTGCCCAGGCCACCCGCATCGCCTCCCTGTTCGCGAGCTCCGGGGCCAACGTCATCAAGCTGCACGTGCAGCCGGGCGCGGAAGGGGAATCCGGACGCGTGGTGCTGACGTCCAACTCGGCCGAGCTTGGCGAAAATTCCGGCGAGCTCGACGCCGAAGTCAGCGGCGACGGCGGGCTCATTGCCTTCAATCCCCGATTCTTGTCCGAGTGCCTGGGCACGATCACAACCGAGCGCATCTCGGTGGGGACCTCCGGCGCCACCAGCCCGGGACGCTTTCGTCCCGTGGACGGCGACGAAGAGATTGAGACCCACAGCCACGTGATCATGCCCATGCACACGGTGAGCTAGGCATCGCGGGCGACCGCCGCCGTCAGGTCGCGGCGTGACCGCTGCCGCCGGATTGGGCAGCCGTGCGTTCGTGAGCACCGGCCGAGGACCGGTGGTGACGGCGCACACCATGGTGTCGACGGGCCATCCGCTGGCAACCGCCGCAGGGCTTCGCGTGCTCGTGGACGGCGGCAACGCGTTCGATGCCGCGATCGGGGCCGCCGCCGTCATCGCGGTTGTCGAGCCGAGCTCCAACCAAATCGGCGGCGACGTGTTCGCGCTCTGCCGGCCGGCGGCCACGGGCATCGTCGAATCCGCCAACGCCAGCGGGCCCGCGCCGGCGGCGGCTGATCGATCGGACTACGCCGACGGCATTCCCACCCACGGGCTGCGGTCCGCCACGCTGCCGGGCGCCGTGGCCGCCTGGGAGGCGATCAATGAGCGGTATGGGCAGGTGCCGCTCGAGCGCCTGCTGGCGCCTGCCATCGTCTATGCCAGCGGCGGATTCCCCGTCGACCTGGCGCTGGCCGGCGCGATCAGCCAATCACTCGAAACGCTCAAGCAGTACCCCGTCACGTCCGCGGTGCTCTGCCCCGCCGGGCGCGCACCGCGACCCGGCGAATCGCTGGCGCAACCGGACTTGGCAAAGACCCTCCGCGAGATTGCGTCCAACGGGGCCGCCGGGTTCTACCAGGGGATGTTTGCCGAGTGCTTGCTGCAAGCATCCGAAGCGGCTGAGGGAGATTGGTCCGTCGAAGACTTGGCGGCACTGCCCGTTGAAGTCCGGCCGCCGCTGCGCACGGTCTATCGCGGACATGAGGTGCTCGAGCAGCCGCCGCCGTCGCAGGGCTGTCTGGTGCTCGCGGACCTCAACATCGCCGAGGGATTTGACCTGGAGTCGCTGCGATTCGGCACGGCGCACGGCCTGCACATCATGGTGGAGTCCCACAAGCTGGCCTTTGCCGACCGCCTGGCGCACCTCGGCGACCCCGCGCACGTCGACGTCCCGGTCGACATGCTCGTCTCCAAGGAATTCGCGGCCCGGCGGCGGATGATGCTGAATCCGGCGCGGGCCTCGCTTGCCGCGGCGTCCAGCGACCCGAGCGGTGCGGGGCAGGACACCACGGCAGTGTCCGTCGTTG
>DAOUHO010000155.1:0-12656 GCA_034428595.1 Chloroflexota bacterium
CACGAGCGCCGTCGCGCCGACGCTGAGTATGAGAGCGATGAACAGGTAGGCGCCCTCGGGCACGCCGCGCCCGACGCGCGTCTTGCGCAGGTCGTCGGCGAGCCCGAAGAGAAAGAACCCGGCCGCGGCGACCAGCACCCACCAGGCGTTGGAGGCGGCTGGGCCGGCCGACAACAGGGCCGCGGCGACGACCGCGGCGACGGCGGCGGCAACGCCGCCCACGAGCGGCAGCTTGCCGGACACGCCGAGCGGTGTGGCGATCTGGTGCGCCCCGCGCTTGACCTCGGCCGAGCGAAACTGCGGCCAACGTCGTCGGAGCGCGGCACAGCCCCCCGCGGCAATGACGAAGGCGAAGCCGGCCGCCAGACCGATCGCCAACCCAGGCTCTATGCGACCCTCCGACGTGTGGCGGGCGTCAGGGTAACGGTAGCAATCAGTCGTGCCGCGCTTCCGCGCCAACTGACGCATAGACGTCGAGAATCTTGCCGACCTGTCGCCGCCAGGAAAACTCTTGCTCAGCGCGCGCCCGCAGGTTCTCGCCGTATGTCCGGCGCGTGTCGGCGTCTCGCACCAGGCTCAGGATCTCACTGGCGAGCGCCGTCACCGACCCTCGCTCGGCCAGCCGTCCGTCGGGACCGAGGAACTCGGCGGCCACTCCGCGGGCGTAGGCCACGGTCGGCAGGCCGGCGGCCATGTAGTTGAGCACCTTGCCGTTGCCCTCCGTTTCCGAGCGCTTGGGCGCCACCGCGAGGTCGCAGAGGCGCAGGTACGCCGGGGCTTGGGCATAGGGAATTCGGCCCGTGAACGTCACATGCTCGGCCAGGCCCGCCTGCCGTGCCGCGCGCTCGTAATCGGCGGCGTTGGGGTAGCCCATGATCAGGAAATGCGTCCCCGGCTCGGCGTCCACCACCAGGCGCGCGGCGCGAATGAGGTCGCCGGTCCCCTGGTATTCCGCGAGCAGGCCGAGGTAGCCGACAACCAGCCGGTTTGGCGGAATGCCGAGCCGCAGTCGTCGTGCGGCCAGCTCAGGGAGATCTTCCGGCGCTCGCGGGCGAAACCGCGCCACGTCAACGCCGTCGGGAACGCTGAGAATCCGTCCCGCCGACCACGACTTGCGCGCGGCAAGCTGGTCCCGGGCAAACGCCGAGCTCGTGACGATGCAATCGGCCGCGGCCTCGATCACACGCTCGACCACGCCGAAGATCTGCAGTCCGGGACCGTCCGGCGAGAGGAATCGGTGGTCCACCATCTCGCTCGTCAGGCTTCCCTGATAGTCCAGGATCAGCGGCACCCGGCGAGCGCGCGCCAGCGGCCAGCCAATCGCGGCGCCTTCGTGCAGGTGGCCGTGCACCACGTCAATGGGTTGGCGCAGGCCGCGAGCGAGCACCAATCCAGCCAGCAGCGGGTCGAGGAGCAGCTTGCGCCGGTGCGAGCCGACGTGCGCGCTCGACTGACGGCGAAACGCCGGAAGTCGCACCACGCGCAGGCCGTCCGGCGTAGCGCCGGTCGGATAGGTAAAAATTGTGACGGCGTGGCCCAGCGTTTGCAGCGCGTGGGCTTCCTCCAGGATCCGCACGTGACATCCGTAGTCCGCGAAGAAGCCAGTCGGCGCGATCATGGCGACGCGCAGGCTCATCGCCGCCGCCTTTCGTGGAGCGTGCATTGACGTTCCGTACGGTTGCCCAAACCCAAACCGTGTCCGACGGGCCTGGCGCTACGCGGGCTGTCGGCGACGCCATTGGTCGGTCCGCGCGGCCGGGAGACCTCGTCGCGCTCCAGGGCGAGCTGGGTGCGGGCAAGACCGTGGTCGCCCAGGGCATTGCCCAGGGGCTTGGTGTCGTGGAGGGTGTGACGTCGCCCACCTATGTGCTCGTGGCGGTCTATGGGTCGGGCCGGTTGCGGCTGCAGCATGTTGATCTTTACCGTCTGGCGGGCGCGCTCGACCTGGATTCGATCGACTGGGAGGACCTGCTCGACGAACCGGCGGTCACGGCTGTCGAGTGGTCCGAACGAGCCGGTGAGCGAATGCCCGACGACTGCTTACTCGTGGCGATCCAGGCGGAGTCGACGAACCGGCGTACGATCACGCTCTCAGCCGGCGGACCTCGCAGTCGGGAACTCCTCGCGGCCGTGGGAGCACGGATGGCGGCGCGATGACGATGGTACTTGCGATGGATACCACAGGCTCCGCGCCCGCCATGGCGCTGCTGCATGGTGATGATGTGCTGGCGGCGTGGCAGGGCGATGCCGCGCAGACGCCGCTCATCGTCGGACTGCGCGCCGTGCACGCCGGCGAGGGCCTATCCGTGCCGGTATCGCGCGAGCACCTGAGCACGGTTGCCGCGGCCATGGGTCCCGGCCGCTATGCGCGACTGCGCGCCGGCGTGGCGTTCGCGAAGGGCCTGGCGACCGGACTGGGCGTGCCGTTCGTCGGCGTGCGGTCGGCCGCCGCAGTGGCCCGTGCGGCCGGCGGCCACGTTGGGCCGATCATCATCCCCGCCGGCCGTGGCCGCCTCTATTGCTGGACCGGTGGGCGGGCCGCGCCGGCTGGTCCCGCCATTGGCCCGACCGAGCTCGCGGCGCAGCTTGGATCGGGCGTGACCGTGGCCGGTGACGTCGACGACGACACGGCGGAGGGAATTCTCGCTTCCGGATTGCGGCTGCGACGCATCCGACCGGTTGAGGTCGCACATGCCCTCGGCCGCCTGGCGGGCCAGCGCGATCCGTCGATCATTGGAGTGGAAGTGGCTCGGCCCATCTACGCCCCTACGGCCGGCCATGGCTGACGGTCGCGCCAACGGTCCCGAGATCGTGATCGAGCCCATGCAGCTTGGGGACCTGCCCCAGGTGCGCCGGATTGAGAAGGCGTCGTTCTCCGTGCCCTGGCCGGGCGACTCGTATCGACGGGAAATCATGGATAACCAGCGGGCGTGGTATTTGGTGGCCCGCCGCCCCGGTGTGGCGCCGCCGCCGCAACCCCCGCCGCGACGGTTCCCTTTCAACCTGTGGCCGCGCGCACCGGTGCCGGGCAACGACATCGTCGCGTTCGGCGGAATGTGGCTCATGATCGACGAGTCGCACATCACCACCATCGCGGTCGATCCCGACTACCGCCGGCGCGGGTTCGCCGAGGCACTGATCATCGAGATGGCCAAGCTCAGCCGGCTGCGCGGCGCCACGCGCATCACGCTCGAGGTGCGCATGAGCAATAGCGCGGCGCAAAACCTCTACCGGAAATACGGCTTCGTGGACCATGGCGTGCGTCCGCGCTACTACAGCGACGACCGGGAAGACGCGCTGATCATGTGGAGCGAACCCATCCACGGGCCGGACTTCCATGCGCGCCTCACGCGCAATGAGCGCGAGCTCGCCGAGCGCCTCAGTTGGGCCGCACGCCTGTGACGGCGCCCGACGGGCCGCTGGTCGCGGCCATCGAGACATCCTGCGACGACACCTCCGTGGCAGTGGTTCGGGCGGGACGTGAGGAGTTGGCGCTCAAGAGCCAAACTCAAATCGAGCCGCACGCCGCGCTGGGCGGCATCGTGCCCGAAGCCGCCGCTCGCATCCACGTCGAGGCCATCGATGCCGTGTGGAACGCGTGCTTGTCGGAAGCGGCGGTTGACGCGGCCGAGCTTGACGCGCTGGCCGTCACGCAGGGTCCCGGGCTCCCCGGCTCGTTGCTGGTGGGGCTGGGGTTCGCGCAGGGACTGGCCTATGCCTTGGACCGCCCGCTCGTGCCCGTGAACCATCTGGAAGGGCATTTCGCCTCGCCGTGGCTCAACGACGGCAACCCGCCGGAGTTCCCGCTGATGGCGTTGATCGTGTCCGGCGGTCACACGGAGCTTGTCTACGGCGCCGCGCCCGGCGACTACCGGGTCATTGGCCGCACGCGCGACGATGCCGCCGGCGAGGCGTTCGACAAGGTGGCGCGGATGCTCGGCCTGTCCTATCCGGGCGGCCCGGCCATCCAGCGGGCCGCGGCGGGGCGCGACGGGTCTCCCTTCGAGCTGCCGCGCGCCTGGCTGCCGGGCGGCAGCGACTTCAGCTTCAGCGGTCTCAAGACGGCCGTGTGGCGGCTGGTTCACGACCAACTGGGTCCGGTCGAGGCGGCGCGGATTCGCGCAGCAAACGATGGCGCGGCCGGCATCGACGATGCCGAGTTCGTGGCGGACGTGGCGCATGCGTTCGAGGTTTCCGTGGTCGATGTCCTCGTGGCCAAGACCGTGCGGGCGGCCAGGCAAATGCGCGCCGTCGCGATTACGCTCACGGGTGGCGTGGCGGCCAATGCGCGGCTGCGCGCGGCGTTGACCGCCGCTTCGCCGGTTCCCGTCCACGTGCCGGCGCTCAAGCACTGCGTGGACAACGCCAGCATGATCGCGGTCGCCGGAAGCTGGCGGCTAGCGCGCGGCGAGGTGGCGTCAGGTCCCCTCGAACCCGAGCCCGGTTTGGCGCTGGCTTAGGTGACTCTGGCGGGCTGTCGGCGGTCGAGCGCGCGGCTGTATAGATCGAGATAGTTGCGCGCGGCGGCGTCCCATGAGGAGTCGCGCGTCATGCCCTGACGCACAAGGGCCCACCAAGCCTCCGGGTAGCGGTAGGTTTCCAGCCCACGCGCGACGGCCCCGAAGAAGTCGATGGGGTCGTAGCGATGAAACACGAATCCGGTTCCCTGCTGGGTTCGCGCATCGAAATCGGCCACGGTGTCGGCAAGCCCGCCCGTGGCGCGCACGACGGGCACGTTGCCGTAGCGCATGGCGATGAGCTGCCCCAGGCCGCAAGGCTCGTGGCGCGACAGCATGAGGAACATGTCCGACCCGCTGTAGATTCGCTGCGCCAGCGGCGGGTCGAATCGCAGGGCAACCGCGATGTGGCGCGGATGCTCCCGCGCGGCGTTGGCGAGCAACTCGTGGTGGCGCGGGTCGCCGGTGCCGAGCACCACGAGTTGCGCCCCGCGCTCGACAATGTGCGGCACCACCGGCGCCAGCAGATCCAGCCCCTTGTGGTCGGCCAGTCGAGACACCATGCCGAGAATGGGCGCATCGGACTCGACCGGCAGCCCGAGCTCGCGCTGCAGCGCGGCCTTGTTCCGAGCGCGAGGCGTCATGTCCCGCACGCTGAAGTTAGCCGCCAGATGCGGATCGGAGGCGGGGTCGAAGGTGACCGTGTCGATGCCGTTGACGATGCCCGTGATGCCGTCGTGGCGTTCACGGAGCAGCGCGTCCAGCCGCTCCCCGTAGGCCGGCGTCAAGATCTCCCGAGCGTAGGTGGCGCTCACGGTATTGACGGCGTCGGCATGGCGAATGCCGCGCGCAAGGAAATTCACTCGCTGCGTGAGTTCCGGGTGTTCCGGAGTCTCGCCGTCCGCAAGCCCGGCGGCGTGCAAGAGTTCTTCGCCGAAGTGGCCCTGGTACGCCAGGTTGTGAATCGTCAGCACGGTCGCCGGGCTGTCAGCGTGCGCCCCGTTGGCGCGCGCGGCGGAGATCCAGTTGGGTGCGAGGCCCGCGTGCCAGTCGTGGCAGTGGACCACGTCCGGTCGCCATCCCAGCGTCCGCGCGGCCTCCAGCGCGCCGCGCGAGAAGAACACGAACCGATGGCCGTCGTCGGGGTAGCCGTAGAGGTTGGACCGGGTTGCGAAGTAGTCGTCGCTGCCGATCAGGTACAGCGGAAATCGGCTTTGCTCCACCTGCCCGACCCTGCCCTGCTCGACGGCGCCGTTCATGGAAACCTTCAAGGCGGCGTCGTTCGTGGTGATCGGATGCACCGCGGGATCGATCGATCCGTAGTGCGGCAGCGCGACCCGCACGTCGGCGCCCAGGTTGCGCAAGGCGATTGGCAACGACCCGACCACATCGCCCAGGCCGCCGGTCCAAGCGTAGGGCGTGCACTCGGCGGCGAGCATCAGTACCCGCAGCGGGCGCGCGTCAGATGGACTCAATGCTTGAAATGCCGTTCGCCCACGAAGACCAGCACGCCCTCGTGAGCGTCAACGGCGGCCACCACGGCCTCGTCCTCAATGGAGCCGGAGGGCGCTGCGATGGCCCGCACGCCGGCCGCCAGCGCCTCCTCCGGTCCGTCCGTCTTGGGGAAGTAGGCGTCGGAAATCAGATAGCTGCCCTCCGCCGCTGGTCCCGCGTGCGTGATGGCGTGCCGCACCGCGTCGACGCGGTTCATCTGGCCGACGCCCACGCCCACGAGCATGCCGTCCTTGACGAGCACCACGGCGTTGGACTTCACGTGCCGAATCACCCGCATCCCGAAGCGCAACTCGGCCATATCCGCCTCCGTTGGCTGGGCGGCTGACGCCGGCCGCATCTCCCGGTCGTCCCCAGGGCTTCGATCGGGGTCCTGGACCAGATAGCCGCGGTCCAGGCCCCACACCTGGGCGGACTCGAACCGCAGCGGGCGTCTGTCCGGCGGATCGGACCAGCGGATGATGCGCAGGTTCTTGCGCCGCCGCAGGCGTCGCAGCGCGGCGTCGGCGTACCCGGGCGCCACGACCACGTGATAGAAGTGGCCCTTCATCGTCGCGACGGTCTCGATGTCGACCTCGCGGTTGAATCCCACGATGCCGCCGAACGCGGACAACGGATCGCCGGCATGCGCGCTCTGGTACGCCTCGCGCAGCGAGTCCCGCGCTGCAAGACCGCAGGGATTGGTGTGCTTGACGATGGCCACCGCGGGACGGTCATGGTCGTTTGCGGCGGCCCAGGCGGCCTGCAAGTCGAGGATGTTGACGTAGGAGAGATCCATGCCATGCAGCTGCTCGATGCCCGCGAGCGCCCCGTGGCCGAGCTCCGGATCGCCGGCGGCGTAGAACGCGCCGCGCTGATGGGGATTCTCGCCGTAGCGAAGGTCCTGCACTCTCTGCAGCGGCAGCGTGAGCCGGTGGGGAAAGTCGTCGTCGGCCTCCGCCTGGAAGTACCCCGCCACGTGCGCGTCGTAGAAGGCCGTGAGCGCGAAGGCCTTGGCCGCCAGCTCGCGCCGCAGTGCGGCGCCTTCCGCATCGGCCTCGATGTCGGCCAGGACCCGGTCGTAGTCATCCGGATCGGTGACGGTCCAGACGCCGGCGTGGTTCTTGGCGGCGGCGCGAATCATGGCCGGCCCGCCGATGTCGATGTTCTCGACGAGCTCCGCGCGGTCGTCGGTTCGGGCCAGCGTCGCCGCGAACGGATAGAGGTTCACAGCCACAAGGTCGATGGCCGTCAACCGATGCTCCGCCAGCTGCTCCCGGTCGCTTTCAATGTCGCGTCTGGCCAGCAGGCCGGCATGAATCGCCGGGTGCAGCGTCTTGACGCGGCCGTCGAACATCTCCGGCCATCCGGTCACCTCGTCGATCGACAGCACCGGCACGCCGGCATCCCGCAGCGCCTGGGCGGTGCCCGACGAGGCCACGATCTCCCAGCCCAGAGCGTGCAGCCCCGCGCCCAGGCGGTCGATGCCGCGCTTGTCGGCGACGGCCAGCAAGGCGCGCGGCGCGCTCATGCCGTCGTCACCGGCGTGGCAACCCGCGCGATGCCGTCAACCACGCTGATGCGTCCCTCGGCGAACCATTGCAGCACCTCGGGATAGATTCGGTGCTCTTGCTCCAGGATGCGCGCCGAAAGCGTGTCCACCGTGTCGTCAGGATGCACGCCCACGGCCGCCTGCGCCACGATCGGCCCGCTGTCCAGGTCTTCCGTCACCAGGTGCACGGTGCAGCCGGACAGCTTCACTCCCGCGGCCAGGGCGTCGGCCTGAGGCCGCGGCGCCATCGTGCCGCCGAATGCCGGGAGCAGCGACGGGTGGATATTCAAGATCCGGTAGGGAAAGGCCTCCAGGAAGAACGGACGAAAGATCGCGTTGAACCCGGCGAGTGCGATTGTGTCGACCCGCGCGTTTTGCAGGACCTCAAGCATGCGCCGCTGCTGCGCCGTGCGGGTCGGGAAGTCGCGGCGGACGATGAGGTGGACGGGCACGTCGAACTCCCGCGCCACGTCCAGCACCCCGGCGCCCGTCCGGTTGCACACCAGCGCCGGCACGTGCGCGCGCAGCCGACCGTCCCGAACGGCCTCCAGAATCGCGCGGGCGTTGGATCCGCGACCCGAGGCCATGATGCCGAGCCGCATCAAGCGGCCTCCGGCGCGCTCACGCGTCGATAAGCTCCACCGCCGCGCCGTCGCGCGGCGCCACCGATCCCGCCACAAACGCGCCTGGAAGCTCGGCCAGCAGCGTTTCACCGGCATCGGGCCGGCACACGACGATCACGCCGACGCCCATGTTGAAGACTCGGTACATCTCCTCGCGGGTGACGTCGGCCGTTTCCTCGATCCACGCATACAGTGGCGGAATCGCCCACGCCGCGGGCGAGAGCCGCGCCGCCAGGCCCTCCGGCAGCACGCGCGGCAGGTTGTCGACGAGCCCCCCGCCGGTGATGTGGGCGGCCGCATGCACGCCGGGAACCCGAAAGGCCCGGAGCAGCGCTTCCACATAGGATTCGTGGGGCGTCAGCGCGGCCTCGATCACGGTGGTCTCGCCGAGCGGCGCCGTTGGATTCCCGCGCTCCAGCGCGCGCCGGACCAGGCTGTAGCCGTTCGTATGCGGACCCGCCGCCGGCAGCCCCACGCAGACGTCACCCTCACGGATCTTGTCGGGATCTGCCAGGTCGGCCTGGTCGGCGACGCCGATCACGGTGCCGGCGAGGTCGTAGGCGCCCGACCGATAGGTGTCGGGCAATTGCGCGGACTCGCCGCCGATGAGCGTCACGCCTTCGGCGCGGCAGGCCTCGGCGATGCCTCGCACCAAACGCGTCACCACGTCGCGCTCGAGCTGCGCTGCCGCTACATAGTCCAGAAACGCCAGCGGTCGCACGTTCTGCACGGCCAGGTCGTTCATGCAATGGCGCACGATGTCGCCGCCGGCAAGCTCGGGACGATCCCATGCCAGCGCGAGCAGCAGCTTGGTGCCCAGCGAGTCCGTGCTCGCCAGCAGCACCGGGTCTCGCAGATCCGAAGGCAGCCGCAGGCCGCCGGCAAAGGCTCCGAATCCGGGCAACGACGCATCGTCCGACGTGCTGGCGACAGCGCTCCGGAGCGCCGCCTTCAGGGCGTCGTTGTGGTCCAGGTCGACGCCGGCGTCCGCGTAGACCGAGCGCGGCGCGGTGCTCACTGGCCGTGCTCAGCGGGCTCGGACTCGGAATCCTCCAGCGGGAATAGCGCGGCCTGGCGGGGGAACACCGGCGCGGTCTGCAGCTCCGTTGGCCGCTCGAGCTCGAATTTGTCGAAGGCCAGCTGCACGTCGATGGGGTAGTTACGCGTAAAGCAACCCAGGCAGAGTGCGCCGTGTGCTTGGCCGGTGGCGGCCACCAGATTCGGAATGCTGAGGTAGTCCAGGCTGTCGGCGCCGATGGCCTGGCAGACGTCCGCCACCGGCCGCTCATGCGCGATCAGCTCGTCGGGGTCGGGAATGTCGATGCCGAGAAAGCAGGGCCAGCGGATCGGCGGAGCGGTGATGCGGACGTGGACCTCGCGGGCGCCGCCGCGATCCCGCAGGAGATCCACGAGCTGGTGTTGCGACGTGCCGCGCACGATGCTGTCATCGACCATGACCACGCGTTTGCCGCGCGTGACGCTTGGCAGCGCGTTGTACTTGAGACGCACCCAGAGCTTGCGCAGCTCGGTCGACGGCTCGATGAACGTGCGGCCGATATAGCGATTGCGCAGGAATCCGTCGGCATAGGGCAGGCCGCTCGCCTCGGCGTAGCCGGTTGCGGCGGCGATGGCCGAGTCCGGCACGCCCACCACCAGGTCTGCGTCCACGGGATTCTGCAGCGCAAGTCGCCGCCCCATCTCGCGACGGACGGAATGGACCAATTCGCCCCTGAGGGACGAGTCGGGCCGGGTGAAATAGATGTACTCGAAGGCGCAGAGGGCGTGACGGTGCGGCGGCGTGGCGTGTTGGGACTTCAGGCCGCTGGCGCCGATGCCCAGAACCTCGCCCGGCTCGATTTCCCGTTCGAATTGGGCTCCCACCGCGTCCAACGCACACGTTTCCGAAGTGACGATCCAAGCGCCGTCGATCGAGCCGAGGCACAGCGGGCGGTTGCCCATGGAGTCACGCGCGACGATGACTTCGTTGGGGGTGGCCACGGCCAGGCAGAACGAGCCCTGAAGCCGCGGCACGGTGTGGCACACCCGCTCGAACACGCTGCCGCCGGGCGCGCCGGCAATCGCCTGGGCGATGACGGCCGTATCGGACGTGGCCGTGGTGTGATAGCCCGCCTCGCCATTCGAGTCCCGCAGGTGCAAGGCGTTGACGATGTTGCCGTTGTGGGCCACGGATATCGGCCCCAAGTCGGTCGCTTGCAGCACCGGCTGAATGTTCTGTGTGGTGTTCGAGCCACTGGTGGAATAGCGGCAGTGCCCGATCGCGAGATGTCCGTGGGCTTCCGCCAGGACGTCGCCGCGAAATACCTGCGAGACCAGTCCTTCGTCCTTGACGGTGTAGAGGTCCTCGCCGTTCCCCAGGGTGATGCCGGCGCCTTCCTGCCCCCGATGCTGGACGGCGTAAAGCCCCACGTAGGCCAGGGCGGCGACATCCGCATCGGGACCATAGACCGCCACGACGCCGCAGGCTTCGCGCAGGTTTGGCAGCCCCAATGGGGCGGCTGGCTCGTACATCGGGAGAGGGTGTGACGGGACTCGGAATGTTGCCGGCGCCGGTGCGTTGGACGGCGTCGGACCGCAAGGACTGGAGCGCGTGAATGCCAGCGGGGCTACCCCGGATTGCCTCCCTGGCTCAGCTTAACCGTTCGGCTCACGTCCGGCGAGCGCGGCGTCGAGGCCCTGGTCCCATGCTCGGTGAGCTTCGTCGAGCGCCACGTCGATGGGACCGATGCGCAGGCGGTCGCCGCCGACGCGGCCCAGCGCGCGCACAGCGACGCCCGCCGCTGCCGCAAGTCGTTCCACGTCCGGCCACGCCGCCGCCGTGGCGCTGATGACGACTCGGGACGGAGCTTCGCCGAAGAGCGCCACGTCGTCTCGGTCAGGAGATGAATCGGTTTCGAGTCTCACGCCGATGCCGCCCGCGAAAGCGCTCTCGGCGACGGCGACCGCGAAGCCGCCGTCGCTGCAGTCGTGGGCCGAGACCAGCCGGCCGGCCCGGATCAGATCGCGCAGCACGGCCTGGATGGCCACCTCGGCTTCGAGATCAATGGTTGGCGCTCCGGCAACCTGCCCGTGGACGACCGCCAAGTACTCGCTGCCGTCGAGCGCGGGACGCGTGTCGCCGAGCAATCCCACGACGTCGCCCTCCGCACCGAACCCAATGCCGCAGGTTGCGCCGGCCTGTTCGAGCAGGCCGAGCATGCCGACCACGGGCGTCGGCCAGATGGCCTGGTCGCCGGATTCGTTGTAGAGGCTCACGTTGCCGCTGACCACCGGGGTGCCGAGTGCTTCGCAGGCCGCCGTCATGCCGTCGATCACGCGCGCCAGTTGGTAGTAGACCGCGGGGTCTTCCGGCGAGCCGAAGTTGAGGCAGTTGGTGATCGCGAGCGGCGTGGCGCCGGTGCAGGACACGTTGCGCGCGGCCTCGGCGACCGCCATGGCGCCGCCGTGAAACGGGTCCAGGTAGCAATGCCGCGCGTTGCCGTCGGTGCACAGCGCGACCGCGCGGTCCGTCCCCTTGATGCGCATCACCGCCGCGTCGCCGCCCGGCGGTCCGATCGTGTGCGTGCCCACCATGTGGTCGTATTGGCGGTAGACGCTGCGCCGGCTGGCGATGTTGGGGGACGCCAGCACCGTGAGGAGCGTCTCCGAGAGATTGTCCGGCTCGGGCACGTCCTCGACGTTTAGCTGCTGCGCGTCGTCCAGGTAGGCGGGTCGCTCGACGGGAAACTCGTAGGTCGGGGCATCGACCAGCATCGACACCGGCAGCCGCGCCACATCGACCGAACCCTCGGTGACGCGCACGTCGCGCCCGTCGGCCACGTGCCCGATGACGTCGCTGTGCAATCCCCACTTGGTGAAGACGGCGCGGACTTCGTCCTCACGCCCGGCGTGCGCCACGACCAGCATGCGCTCCTGGCTTTCACTTAACATAACTTCGTAGGGCGTCATGCGGTCGGCGCGCCGCGAGACGCGCGCCACGTCGATGGTGACGCCGCAGCCGCCGCGTTCCGCGGCTTCGATCGTGGCGCTGGTGAGGCCGGTCGCTCCCAGGTCTTGCAGTCCGGCCACGCCTCCCGTCGCCAGCGCTTCCAGGCATGCCTCGAGCAAGAGCTTTTCCATGAAGGGATTGCCGACCTGCACCACGCCGCGGTGCGAGGCCTCCGGGTCTTCCACCGAGGCGAACGTGGCGCCGTGGATGCCGTCGCGCCCCGTGTCTGCGCCGACGAGGATCAGGGGATTGCCCGGTCCCGAGGCGGCGGCGCTAGTCAGATCTTCATGACGAATGAGGCCCGCGCACATGGCGTTGACCAGCGGATTGCCCGCATAGCACGGCGCCACCTGAATCTCGCCGCCGACCGTGGGCACGCCCACGCAGTTGCCGTACCAGGCAATGCCGCCGACTACGCCGTTGGCCAGGAAGCGACTGCGGGCGTCGTCCAGGGAGCCGAAGCGCAGGCTGTCCAAGATGGCGATCGGTCGCGCGCCCATGGTGAAGATGTCGCGCAGGATTCCGCC
>DAOUHO010000156.1:0-13147 GCA_034428595.1 Chloroflexota bacterium
CAACCCGGCGCTCGTTCCCACGAACAGCGTGTTGTCATCCGCAAAGTCAAGCGAGGCGACCACGGTGCGAATCGCCGTCTCAAGACTGCTGGGATACAGCGCGTTCCAGTGGCCGACCACCGTGCCGCTCGGGCGCAGCACGTGCGGTCCGGTCGCCAGGCAGAAGAACTCCTCGCCGTCGGCAGGGTCAGCGTCAGGGACCGTGAGGGACGCCCAGTGGTAGGCGCCGTCCTGCTGCACGTAGCGAGACCATGACTCCCCGCGATCCGCGGATCGGTAGACGGCAACCACGCCCTCGCCGGTCGTTGCGGCGAGAATCGTTCCGTTCTGGGCGAATCGCGGCGAAAACGCCACCTCCACCACCGCGGACCCGCGAAACCGCTCCTCGACGGGCTTCCACGTTTCCCCCGCGTCGCCGCTCGTCAGCAGAAATCCGCCGTAGCAACCGAGTGCGATCAGCCCATCGTCGGCGAACGTTGGCGAAAACGCCGCCGCCATGACCGGATACTCGCGCGGCACGCTGTCAACCGAAATCCAGGTTTCACCGGCATCCGACGTGCGAACCAGCGTGTCGGCCGAAATCGCTAAGGCGATCCCGTCATCGGTGAACGCCGGCGAAATCGCCACCTCGTTGACGGTGGGTGTGGGCAGCCCGTCGGTCATTGCGGACCAGTGCTCACCGCCATCACGCGAAATCAGCACGCCCTCGGCGGCAGTCCCAGCGAGAACGACACCGTCGCGGGCAAAGTCGGGCGAGGGTCGCAGGTCGAGCAACGGCAGGCTCGTCAGACCGGTTGTGCTCGCTGCCCATGTCCAACCATCGTCCGCTGAACGAATGACTCCAGCGTCGTTCACGCCGGCGAGCACGACGCCGTCGCCGGCGGTCGCGAGGGCCAGCAGCGACCCGCGGCGCGCTCCCTGCAACCGGAGGCGCAGCCACTCATCGCCGGGGTCGTCCGATCGCCACATCTGATTGCCCGAAATCGCGATGGCGGCGTCCGCAAGCACCGCCACGTCGTTGATCGGACGGTCCCAGGGCACTTCCTCCACCGCGGACCACGTCGTGCCGTGGTCCCGCGTTCGATAGAGGCCATGCCCTTCCGTGCCGGCAAGCGCCAGCCCGTCGTCGAGGAACGTCGGCGACATGGCAATGCCCAACACCGTCGCATCGGCCGGCACCCCAGTCCCAGCCGACCAGGACCGGGACTGATCGACACTGCGCAGAATCCCGCCGTCGGCCGCGCCCGCCAGCAACACGTCCGCGGAGTGGGGCGCCACCGCCAATGCGGTGATCTGCGCGTCGGCCAGCTCGGGTCCGTAGCCATTCCACGACTGTCCGCGGTTGTCGGAGATATAGACGCCGCGCCCGTCGGTTCCGGCGGCGATGGTTTCGTCGTCGGCAAAGAAAGGAGAAAACGCCAGGGCCGTCACCGTCGGATGCTCGCCCCAGAACATCCGGCGCTCCCATTTGTCCCCGCCGTCGTACGAGATGTGAAGCCCGGAATCGGTGGTTCCCGCGACGACCGTCCGGTCGTTGGCGAAGTCTGGCGACACCGCGACGGCCTCAATGAACGGGCTGCGCAGCGCACTTGTCGGCGCCCAGGTGCAGCCCGCATCGTCGGAACGAAATACGCCGGTTAGCGTGCCGGCAAATGCCGTGATGGAGCCGTCCGCGCCGATGGTGCTGGACAGCGAGGTGACCGTCCCGCCTTCGCGCGCGGAAAGGCGCTGGGCGGCAGGCGTGCGAGCAGACTCAATCATGGTTGACGGTCCCTAGATGTTGGCAAGGCATGGGCAGTCTCCTTGGACAAGGCGATGCTTCGAGGCTCAGGCCAACGGCATTCGCGATGGCCTACGAAAAGTACGGCGCGGCGTGCTCGCGCAACCAGTCCAAGCTGGCCGCGACCCACGCCTCGGCGTCGTGCTCCGGCGGTGCAAGCACCTCCACGCAGTGCTGCAGATTGTCAGGATCCGGAGCACCCTGCTGCAACACCTCGAGGATATCGAGCACCGGCACGTCGCCGTCGCCAATGGGCGCGTTAAAGAACCTGGGTTCGCCAATCAGCGTATAGGGCTGCACGCGCATGTCCTTGATGTGCGTCATCACGGTGTACGGAGCGGCCAGCCGCGCGGCGTCGAGCGGATCCTCGACGACGGAAATCGAATTCGCAAAATCGAAGTTGTGACGCAGCCAGGGCGACGCGACGGCATCCATCACCTGCACGAAATCGGCGACGCGATAGTCCATGTGTGATTCGGTGGTGAGCACCACGCCCAGCTCTTCCGCAATGGGAATGAGCGACCTCAAGTTGCGAGTCATCGCGTCCAGTTGCTGCGACAGGGGCGGGTCCTCGATGAACCGGTGTTTCAGCCCGGCCTCGCGGTGGACCACGTTGACGATCGTGGCCCCGGCGGCGACGGCCAGCTCGATGGCGCACACGCACCGCTGGAACTCTGAACCTCCCTGCCATCTATGGGCCGTCTCGGTTAGTCGGAAGCACACGTCGTCGCCCACGCTGTTCCGTGCGGCCGTGTCCGTGGCGCCCCAGGCATCCACATCGGCCACGAGATCGGGATCGGCAAGTCCGAAATACTCGATCCCCGCCTCGCGCATGACGGCACCAAGATCGGCGGCGCCCGCCTCATCCCTGAACCATCCCGGGTCCAAGTACAGCGCCGTCAGCCCGTGCGCGCGTGCTCGGTCGATCATCCATGCCGCCAAGCCATCGGCCGTCTGCGGTGGTTCGACTGACGAGAAATAGGGGAGACGTCCGGTGGAATACCGGTACGTCGCGCTATCCGTGCGCAGCCAGGGATACGCCACCCATCGGTAGGACGCCTGCGAGAGTCCGAGTTTCATGACGGCTCGAAGAGGTGCCCGCGCTCGGTGCGCAGCCACTCGATGCTGGCTCGCACCCACACGTCGGGATCGTGGTCGGGCGGCGGCGCAACCTCGACGCACACCGGCATTGAGTCCGGGTCCGCCGCCTCGGCTTGCACCAGGTCGAGAATCTCGAGAATCGGGACATGCCCGCGTCCCAGTGGAGCCCAGGAGACTTGCGGCTCGCCGGTGCCGGTGGCCGGCTGGATGCGCATGTCCTTCAGGTGCATGTTCACCGCGTACTTGGCCGCCAACCGCGCGCCGTCCATCGGGTCTTCGATGACGGCGATGGGGTTGGCGGTGTCGAGATTGATCCGCAGCCACGGCGAGTCGATGGCCTCCACCACCTGCACAACTTCTGACAGGCGATAGTCGATGTGGTTCTCCCAGGCCAGCACCACGCCGTACTCGGCGCACACCGGCAGCAGTGACCTGAAGTTGGCCTCCGCCCGCTCAAGCTGGACCTCGATCGGCGGGTCCTTGGTGAAGTGGTTGTGCCGCACCGCCTGGTCGTGCACCGCCGCCGAGACGGTGGCGCCGCCCCAGGCGCCGCGCCAGATCTGCTGGATGGTGGAGTGATACTCGCCGCCCTCCCACTCTTCGGCGCTGGCGGCGACGTTGAAGGTCACGTTGCTGACCAGCATCACCCCGGCGGCTGCCGCGCGTTCGCGAAAAGCCTGGGCCGCGGCTCGACCGGCGAACGTTCGCGAGGCCATGTAGAGCGACTCCACGCCTAGTGACTCCACCCGATCCAGCAGCCAATTTTCGATAAGCTCGTCCGGGTCGGGCGGATCAAGCGTCTGCAGATATGGCAGCCGCCACGCGTCCTGGAGAAACTCAGGCCGGTCGCGACGCATGTATGGGTAGGACATCCAGCGATAGCACGCCTGGGAGATGCCGAGCTTCATTGGCGAACCGTCATGACGTCTCGCGCAGCGCCCGCCACACCAGCTCCTGCGTGTCCAGGATGTCGTTGCGGCCCATGGCGTCGGCCAGGCTGTCGGCGTCGATCGCGTCGAGCACGCGCAGCAGGTAGTTGGTGTTCGACACGAACTGCTGCGCACTGCGGATGGGCTCCTCGCGCGTCCAGACCACGTCCATGCCCAGGTAGTACGGGTAGTTGGCTTCGCGCAGCCAGTGGAGCAGCTCCAGCGATTCCCACAGGTGGCTGCTGGCGAAGATGGTCGAAAGGTCTTGCGGCAGCTGCGTGTCGTTGAGATGCACGTGGTACAGCAAGTCGCGGCGGGCGGCCTCCCACGCCGCTTGCGCCGCGTTCTCGCCGCTCATGAAGGTGTGGCTCACCTCCAGCTGCGCGCCGAGGTTCGGCAGGTTCAGCTCGCCGATGATCTCCAGCGTCTTGCTCATCGAGCCCACCGTGGCCCAGCCGCGCGGGAGGTAGGGCCGGAATTCCAACGCCACCTTCAGGTCGCCGGCGGCCTCGCAGATCTCGCGCAGGGCGTCCAGCGTGCGCTCGCGCGCCGCGCGAAAGTCCTGCTGAAACGGATAGTCGGCGCCGTCCATTGGCGTGAACACGTAGACGCCCAGGCCGTCGAGCGCGCGCGCCACCTCGACCGCGTGAAGGCACATGTCGATGGCCTCGCGCCGCTCGGCGGCATCCGGTGAGGTATATGCGGCCCAGGGGAACGAGCCGCGAATGTAGGGCTCGCCGTGGTGAATCATCGAGCACTTCAGCCCGCGGTCGTCGAGCCGCTGCTTCACCTGGTGCGCGTTGTCCAGCGTCACGCACGTACCGCTGAAGAACTCGATGCCCGCCAGGTCGGGAATCTGGTCAACGGCGCGGAAGGCCTCGTCGATCTGGTCCAGCGATGGGCCGTCGACCATCCCCAGGTGGTGATACAGACCCACGGAGTATTTCGGCGCCCATTCCATGCCCGCTGCTCCTAGTAGTAGCCGAAGCCGCCGTCAGCCTTATCGGGCACGGGGCGGCGCCATGCCTGGTAGGGGTGTCGCGCCACGAGCGCCTCGTTGAGCGTCACGCCCCAGCCCGGACCCTGCGGCAGTTTGACATAGCCGTCCTCGATCTCGATGCCGCCGTGAAGGAAGCTCTGGCGCAGCGCGCTCGCTTCCGCCCGCGGCCCCACCGTCTGCGGCGACTCCATGATGAGGAAATTGGGCGTGGCCGCGCCGAAATGCGCCGTCGCCACGGACGATAGGCCGCCAAACGGGTTGTGCGGCGCCAGCGACAACATGTGCGCCTCGGCCAGCGCCGCGATCTTGCGGATTTCGGTCATACCGCCGCAGAGCAGGATGTCGGGTTGCAGCAGGTCGGCGCCCTGCGCCTCGATCAGCGCCTGGAACTCGTGCTTGCCGTAGAGGCTCTCGCCCGTCGCGACGGGCAGGTTCATCACGCGCCGCGCCTCGGCCATCACCGTGTGACTGCCGGGCCGGATCGGCTCCTCGATGAACATCGGTCGGAAGGGCTCGATGGCCCGCGCCAGCTCGGCGGCCTTGACCGGCTCCTCCAGCTTGGCGTGAAAGTCGACGCCGATCTCGGCCGCATCGCCCACCGCCGCGCGCACGGCCTCCACCCGCACCGTCACCAGCCGGATGGCCTCTTGCCACGGCAGGCGGTCGTCCTCTGTCGCATAAGGAAATAGCTTGAACGCCGTGAACCCGTGGTCGCCCGCCATGGCCTTGGCTTCCTCCGCCATATCCGCGGGATCGCCCGTCACCACGTCGAAGTAGACCCACACGCGGTCTCGATACGGACCGCCCAGCAGCTGATACACGGGCTGATCCGCCAACTTGCCCGCCAGGTCCCACAGCGCCAGGTCGATGCCGCTGATGGCCGCCCAGCCAACCGCGCCCGCCGGGAAGCGCAGCCCGCGGTAGCACAGGTGCCAGAGGCGCTCGCGGCGCGTGGCGTCCTGCCCCACCAGCCACTCGCCGAGGTAGCGCACCGTCTCGGCAACCGCGAGGTCGGGGCCCGCGGCGTACGCCTCGCCAAGGCCCACCAGCCCCGACTCGGTCGTGATGGTGACGTAGTTGGCGTTGTGGTGCGAATCCGAGGCCGTCCGCACCTCAACGGAACGAATCCGCACCTAGCCCCACCTCACGAATGCCGCACCGCGCGCGAGCCTAGTCCGTGGGCTCCAAGCCGTCCACTCTGCGAGAGGCGTCGCAGCTATCTGCGACGAGGCATTGTCGACCGGCACGGGAACGCGCAGGCCGACGGGCTAGGCAACGACTCAAGTGGCCAGCCGCGGGCGTATTCACCACCCGATCTCAGGGCCTAAGCTGATCTGTCCTTGGGTCAGGACTCCTACCCCGCCGACGCCCCGTTCGCGGCCATGGGCAGCACGCCGCCGGCGGATTCGATGTCGTTCCAGAAGTGACACGACACGAAGTGCCCGCCGCCCACGTCGGTGAGCTCCGGCTCCTCCGTCGCGCAGCGATCTTGCGCCCACGGGCAGCGCGGATGGAAGCGGCAGCCCGACGGCGGGTTAACAGGGCTTGGCACGTCGCCAGTCAGGATGATGCGCTCGCGCTTGGCTTCCAAATCGGGGTCCGGCACCGGCACGGCGGACAGCAGGCATCGCGTATAGGGATGCAGCGGGCGCACATAGAACTGCTCGCTCGGGGCCATCTCAACGATCTGGCCGAGATACATCACCGCGATCCGGTGGCTGATCTGGCGCACGACCTTGAAGTCGTGGGAAATGAACAGATAGGCCACGCCCAACTGCTGCTGCAAGTCCAGCAGCAAGTTCATGATCTGCGCCTGGATCGACACGTCCAGCGCCGACACCGGCTCGTCGCAGACGATGAACGAGGGCTGCACCGCCAGCGCGCGGGCGAAGGCGATGCGCTGTCGCTGACCGCCCGAGAACTCGTGCGGGTAGCGGCTGGCGAATCGCGGATCGAGACCCACCAGGCGCAGCAGCTCGCGCACGCGCTCGCGGCGCTCCTCGCGTTTCCCATGCAGGTCGTGCACCTGCAGCGGCTCTTCGATGATCCGCACGACCGACATCCGCGGATTCAGCGAGCCGTAGGGGTCCTGGAAGATCATCTGCATCTTCCGCCGCGCGCGCCGCTGGTCGTCTCGCGAGAGCTGGACCAGGTCGTTGCCCTCGAAAATCACCTCGCCCGCCGTCGGCGGCTCGAGCTGCATGATCGTGTTGCCGGTGGTGGTCTTGCCGCAGCCGGACTCGCCGACCAGGCACAGGGTCTCACCCGCCTTCAGATCGAAGCTGATGCCGTCAACCGCCCGCACCAGACCCGACTGGCGGCGAATGATGAAGCCGCGCATGACGGGGAAGTACTTCGTGAGCCCCTTCACCGTCAGCAGCGTTTCCCCGTTGGCGGAGCCGTTGCGGCTCGAAGCGGTGGTCATCGTCGAGTCACTCATCGCAATTCACCCGTATCCACATCCACCCAGCAGCGGAGCGATCGGTCGTCCTCGACCATCTCCACGGGCGGCATTTCTTCGATGCACTTGTCCTTCACAAACCGGCAGCGAGCCGCGAACGGGCACCCGACGGGCAGGTTGGTCATGTCGGGCGGCGCCCCCGGGATCGCGCTCAGCCGATCCCCGCGCGCCGCGGAGATGCTGGGCATGGATTCGAGCAGACCAATCGTGTAGGGATGCTTGGGCCGATAGAACACCTCGCGCGCCGGTGCGCGTTCGACGATGAAGCCGCCGTACATCACCACGATTTCCTCGCAGAATCCGGCGACCAGCGCCAGGTCGTGCGTGATCAGGATGGCGGCCATGCCCAACTCTTGGCGCAGGCTCGAGATGAGCTCGATGACCTGCGCTTGAATGGTCACGTCCAGCGCGGTCGTCGGCTCATCGGCGATGAGCAACTGCGGCTCGCAAGAGATCGCCATGGCGATCATGGCGCGCTGCTGCATGCCCCCCGAGAGCTGGTGCGGATAGTCATTGGCGCGTTCGGCGGGTGAGGGAATGCCCACCCGGTCCAGCAGCTCCACCGTGTGCGCGCGGGCCTCGGCCTTGCTCACGCCCATGTGCAGTCGCTGGGCCTCGTCGATCTGGCGCCCGACCGTCAGCACTGGATTGAGCGAGCTCATTGGGTCCTGAAAGATCATGGAGATCTTTCCGCCGCGAATGCCCCGCATGTCATTCGGAGGAATCTGAAGCAGTGACACCCGGCCGGCGCGAGTCTCGAGAATCTCGTCGGGATCGACCTTGGTCATGTCGGTATCGCCGAACATCACCTCGCCGCCGGTGATTCGACCGGCGGGCTGCGGAATCAGCCGCAGCAGGGCCAGCGAGCTGACGCTCTTGCCGCTGCCCGACTCTCCCACGATGCCCAGGGACCCGCCCGCCGCAAGCTCATAGGCGATTCCGTTGACCGCGCGAACGATGCCCTCGTCCGTCTTGAATTCGACGGCGAGGTCTCGAACCTCGAGCAATTGGCCGTTATCGCTCATGTCGCCTGCTCAATCACTTGGTCCGCATGCCTCGGCAGCCAGTAGTCGTGATACCGATCATCGCACTCCACGGAGCAGAAGCGCACGCCGCTGGCGCTCACCCACACGTCGCGCGGGACCACCTGGCCGCATAGCTGGCAATTCGTGACGCTAGTTTGCCACCAATCGCCCTTGTGCTCCTCCCAGTGTCCGCCGGTCTCGGAGCGAGGCACGGCCGCGACAGGCTCGCGTGTCTCGTCGTTCACGGAAGGCGCTTCGGGAGTCGGTGCGTCGGCGCGGAGCTTCGCCGTCGCGTCGGCGTCGATCTTCAGCGCTCCGTTGAGGCGCTGCAGCGCCACGCCGTAGATGTCGCGCGCGGCCGTCTCCGACACGAATCCCTCCAAGACATCCCGGCGCACGGCTTCCGGAGCGCGTGCCCGCGGATCGCCGTAACCTCCCCCGCCGGGACTCGCGAGCATAACCTGATCGCCCTCTTTCAGCACAATGTTGGCCACGCGCGAGTTGCTGGCGGTGCCGTATTCCTCGCGGAAGGTCACGAACGAATCGTGGCCGGCGCGCTTCACGAGCAGCGCCGATTGCTGCCCGTCCTCGCCGCCAAAGAGGCCCCAGGCGCCGGACACCATGCGGTCGAATAGCGCCGACACGGTGATCTCGGGCGCTCGCACCTCGAGAATTCGCTCCGAGCCAAGTCCTCCCCGCTGCGCACCGGCGCCGCCCGAGTCCTGCCGCAAGCGATAGGACCGCTCGAGGAACGGGTATCGCGTCTCGAAGATCTCCACCGGCGTCGATGGGCAGTTTCCGTTGGGAATCACCTGATTGCTGTTGCCGTCCGCATTGGCGCGCCCGCCCCAGCCCACGCCGTCGAAGTGGTAGTGCACGTAGTAGCGGTCGGTGTCCGGGTGCGTGCCGCCGAAGAGGAAGTTGCATGACGTGCCGCCGGTGTCCGCCGAGACCCGGTCCGGCACGGCCTTGGAGAGGGCGCCGATCACGATGCCCCACACCCGCGGGTGCGTCTCGGTGTTGCCGCCCACGCAGGGCCCGGGATGGACGACGTTGGTGATCGTTCCCGGCGGGGCGATCACCGTGATCGGGCGATAGGCGCCGTCGTTGTGGGGCACGTTGTTGTCGGCAAAGTGGAAGACGGCGTTGTAGGTGCCCGAGGCCGTCACGCCGTAGGTGCAGTTCAGCACGTGCTCCGCCTGAGGATCGCTCTCGCTGAAGTCGGCCACCAGGCTCCCGTCGGACACAACCAGCCGCAGCCGAATCCAGTCGTGCAACGGCACGTCGCGGGCGTCCTCCATGTGGCCTTCGAAGGTGTACTCGCCGTCGGGGATGGCGCGGATTTCGTCTCGCATCCATCGCTCGGCGTAGTCCAGCAGCTCGTCGCTCACCTGCGTGATGCGCTCGACGCCGTAGACGTCCAGCAGCTCGTGCGTGCGCTGCTCGGCCACATTCAGCGACGCCATCATGGCGTGCAGATCGCCCCAGGTGTAGCGCGGCGCGCGGTGGTTGGACATCATGATGCGCCACACGTCTTCGTTGTATTCGCCGCCGCGCATCAGCCACACCGGCGGCAGCCGCAGGCCTTCCTGGTAGATCTCGGTGGCCGTCGCCGCGAACCCGCCGACGGCCAGGCCGCCGATTTCCACCAGGTGGGCGATGTTCGACACGTAGCCGAAGATCTCGCCGTCGTAGTAGACCGGCTTGATGACCACGTGCTCGGGCATGTGCACGCCACCCCGATAGGGGTCGTTGTGCACGATGATGTCGCCCTCGCGCACGTTCTCCTCGCCGATTTCGGCGATCAGCCACTTGACCACGAAGCGGATCGCGCCCACCTGCGCGGGGCAGAACTCGGTTTGCGCGAGCATGCGCCCGTGGCGATCGAAGAGCACGCAGGAGAAGTCACGGCTTTCGCTGAAGATCGGCGAGTAGGCCGTGCGCATCATCGTGGTGCCCATCTCGCGGCAGATGCCGACGAGGCGGTTGTAAACCACGTTCAGGGTTACGAGGTCGACGCTGGACGGGGCGCTGGACGTTGTCATCGGTGGCGACTCCGGGCACCCGGCGCGCTCATGCGGACGCCTCGGTCCATTCGAGCACGGCCGTGCCATGGGGGCTGACGGTCAGCAGCTGACCGGGGTGGACGACGGTCGTTGAGTCGAGCTCTTCGATGATGGCCGGCCCGGTGATGCGGTCGGCGGGCGAGAGGTCCTCACGGGCGTAGACCGGGCACTCAACGGGACCCTCCGACGAGAACCAGACCTGGCGCGTTCCCGCCGGTTCCGCGGGTGGGCCCTCAGGCAGCACCGGCAATGCCGGCTTGGCGGTGTCGCCGAAGACCGTGACGTTGAACTGCACCAGCTCGATGATCTCGTCGGGGATGCGGTAGCCGTAGGTGGCCTCGTAGTGCGTCTCGAACGCCGCGAGAAGCTGCGCCAGCGATTCGGCCGTCACCTCGCCGCCTGGTATCGGAATCTCTTCCTCGTAGTTCTGGCCGAGGTAGCGCATGTTCACCGACCGCTGAACCTGCGCCGTGCCCGCGAAGCCCTCGTGTTCCAGGTCTGCCGTGGCCTCCGCCACCAGCTCGTTGAGCCGTGCGTCAATGGACGGCGCGTCCAGGCGGTCCGACCGCAGGATGTGCGTCCACGTCTTGTCGACGCGCATGTCGGCCAGCAACGTGCCGAATGCGGAGCACAGACCCGGATGCGGCGGAATCAGCACCCGGCGCGCGCCGATCACCTTGACGATGGCCGCCGCGTGCAGCGGGCCGGCGCCGCCAAAGGCCACCAGGCTGAACTGCCTTGGGTCCAGACCGCGCCGCACGGTGAGCAGGCGCATGGCCTCCGCGATGTTCTCGACGGCAATGTCCAGCACGGCCTGAGCCGTGGCCTCCGGCCCGAGGCCGAGCTTGCCGCCAAGGTCGGTGAGGGCCCGGTGAGCGAGATCCGCATCCAGCCGCACCTCGCCGCCCAGGAAATTTTCGGGATTGAGCCGGCCGAGCACCACGTTGGCGTCCGTGACCGTCGGCTCGGCGCCGCCCTGCGAGTAGCACACCGGCCCCGGCACGGCGCCGGCGCTCTGCGGCCCAGCTTGGAGCAATCCGCCGCGGTTGACCCAGGCAATGGACCCGCCGCCCGCGCCCATCGTCGTCATCTCGATGAACGGCGCCGCGACCGGCAGGCCGAACTCGATCTCCCAGGCGGTGGTGTATCCGATGGCGCCGTCGTCCACCACACCCACGTCCGTGCTGGTGCCGCCCATGTCGAAGCTGATGATGTTGTCGTCATTGAGCGACTCGGCGTAGTACTTCGCCGCGATGATCCCGCCCGGCAGGCCGGATAGCACCGTCTGCGCCGGCCGGTCGGCCGCGGACTCCGCCAGCATCTGGCCGCCGTTGGACTTCATCACCGCCCAGGAGCGGGTATTCCCCCAGGCCGCAAGCCCTTCGTCCAGCGCGTGGATGAAGCCTTGCAGCAGAGGACGGATATAGGCGTCGGCGATGGTCGTGCTTGCTCGGTCGTACTCCCGCCAGATCGGCGCGACCTCGTGCGACAGCGAAATCGACAGTTCTGGGAATTCGCCGGCCAGGTATTCGCGGATCACGCGCTCGTGGTCGGGCTTGACGTACGAGAACAAGCAGTTGACCGCCACCGCCACGGTGCCGTTCGTGCCTTCGTCCAGCCGGGCGCGCAGCATGTCGCCGAGGCTGCCGAGAGCCTCCGGCGTCAAGGGGTCCACGACCGCGCCCATGTAGTCGAGCCGCTCCGCCACGCCCAGGCAGTCGCGCCGGGCCACCAGGGGCTCCGGTCGCTCCCAATCCAGGTCGTAGTGGAACTTTCGATCCACCCGCTGCAGGAACGGCACGTCCTCGAATCCCGAGGTGGTCACATACAGCACCCGGGCGCCCTTGCGTTGGAGCAACGCATTGACGCCAACCGTGGTGCCGAGCACGAAATAGCCCACCTCGTCGGAAGGAATGCCGCTGTGCGCGATCGCGTCGAAGATCGCGTCGCTGGGGGAATCGGGCGTGGACGGCCGTTTGACGACCTGCGCTTCCCCAGATTCCTCGTCGAGGGCGACGAAGTCCGTGAAGGTCCCGCCCGTGTCGATACCGATGCGAATCGCCAATGCGCGCCTGCCTCAGATCACCCGATGTTGGGGCTCGTCGCCGAGCAGGATACGACGCACCTCGGCCACTGCCGCAAGTTGGCAATCCAACGCCGCGGTTTCCGACTTCCAGGCAATGTGGGGCGTGACGATGAGATTTGGCTCGCGAAGGAGTGGATGGTCGAAGTTTGGCGGCTCGGTCTCGAACACGTCCAGACCGGCGCCACCAAGGGCGCCAGAGGCTAGCGCACCTTGCAACGCGCCGTGATCGATGATGCCGCCGCGCGACACATTGATGAGCAGCGCGCCGCGGCGCATGCGAGCGAATTGCGGCGCGCCGAGCATTTCCCGGGTGTCGGCCGTCAGCGGCACGTGCACCGTGAGCGCATCCACCGACTGCAACAGGTCGTCGAGATCGCTCGCCACGCGCATCTCGGTTCCCGACGGCGGCGTGAGCCGCTCCGCCGGAAGGAAGGGATCGAAGACCACCAGCCGCATGCCGAACCCGGCGGCCAGCGCCGCCGTTGCCCGGCCGATGCGCCCGTAACCCAGCACGCCCAGTGTCGAGCCGCGCAGGCGCCGCGGTTGAAACGTGTCGTCGTAGGTCCGCCACAGGTGCCGCTCGCGCACGTCCACGTCCGACTCCGTGACGCAACGTGCCAGTGCCAGCAGCAACGCGATGGCGTGCTCGGCGACTTCCGAGGTGAACGCATCGGGCGTATGCGCAACGACCACGCCGCG
>DAOUHO010000157.1:0-27393 GCA_034428595.1 Chloroflexota bacterium
CCCGCCGCAGAATCCCCGCATCCTTGGCTTCCCCTACGGGGGGAGACGAACCGGATCACTGTCGCCCTGGATGCGGATGCTCGAGATTTCCCGCCATCGGACCGCGTTCGATCCCCCAGCCTCTGCGATGGTGGACAGGAGTTGAGAACGGTTCACCCAAGGCAGCCGTGGTACCTTTCAAATCCAGCCCCAGTGCCTCTAGCGCGGGGTGCGGCGGAGTAGCTCAGAGGTAGAGCAGGGGACTCATAAGCCCTTGGCCGCAGGTTCGATTCCTGCCTCCGCTACCGGCCGGCCGAGGTGGTGAAACTGGCAGACACGCAGTCCTCAGGAGGCTGTGAGCAACCGCTCGTGCGGGTTCGAATCCCGCCCTCGGCACCAGTTTCGGGAAGACGCGCGGAGACCACGACTCGGAGTCGTTCTCCGGATCAATGTTGGCACCGGCGCCCTCTTGCCGGCCCCAACCCAGCACACGGCCAAGGCCGATCAACTCTATCCAAGCTGATCGGCCTTCACAGCTACGTGCCGGTTTCCGCCGGAAGTTCGTGAAAGTCGATATTGTGTCCGCTATGCTGAAATCTCCGGTCCTCAAGTAATCCCAAGTCAAGGTCAAAGTAGAAATCGAATATGGCTCGAAAGTGATTGACGGAGCTGATCGATGAATAGAGCACACGATCTCCACCATCCGGCAAATAAAAGGCGGCCAAGATCGCATGCGGCGACCCCCAGCCCTCCTTGTCACGGCCATGATCGGCGCTGATCACAATGATGGAATCGTCATCCTGGTGCCTCAAAATCCCATCAATCATTTCCAGAATTCGCGAATTCACATAAATGAGCTGACCAATATATGCGCTTGGAACACTTGGGTCGTGGTCGTCATGGAAATTGTCATGGACATTGAGCCCGGGGACACGGTTTCCGTATTGATCGAAGGTGGCAGGTAAGTGTGGTTTAACAATGTGTGCAAACACAAACTTGGGACTGTCGATCGCAATGGGATTGGTCAAGAAGTCGAACATTTGGAGGACTCGGTCTGGGTGCCACCACGGATAGAGTGCGTCGCCGCCGGGCGCCAACTGATGCCCCAGAATCGGTCGCAAGGCCGTGGTTTGGATGAGTTCGCGAACGAAACGTCCGACTAGGAGCGAATCGAGGGAAATGCTGGACTCGTAGCCAGACTGGGCGTCACCGATCATAACCCCTGAGGGAGCGAAGTTGACAACGACATCCGCGAGCGGGGCTTTGTCGGTGACTGAATGCCCGGAGGTGAGGTGGACGTAGGTGTATCCGAGTTCGTTGAGGATCATTCCGACGGCATGGTGCTCGCCAATCGACAACACATGCGCGAACCTCGATGGGGTTCGAGGCCCCACACTATCGAGATATGACATGTTGAGAAGCGACGAGATTGAGTGCTGCGACCGCATGTAGTTGCTGGTGGCCTCGGATGCCACGTAGAAACCGCGGCGCTCCAGTTCACGCAGGAAGCCTGTGTTATCGAAGTCGACGAGAGCATCATGCCGTGCATATTCGTCGAGGATGATGTAGTAGATGTCAGGTCGGTCGTCGCTCGCGGGCGGCAGCCCCGACGGCAGGAAGTGCGCCAAAACGTCGTCCGATGAAGTCGCGTCGGTCGACGCCGTCCGTCCAAGCGATTCGGACGCTCCACCGGCGAGGCTCACGACGGGGAATACCAGAAGGACTGCGGCCGCAAGGTTCAAGAACTGCGCGTGTCTCGCCAACGCACGATTTGCTCGGAAGACTGCTCCGACAGTTGCCGCAAGGACCACAATAGTGATTGGAAATAGCACGCGATCTTCGACCGGCTGTCCGAAAGCGCTTTCAACATGGCCATAGGCAAAAAGAACCGCAGCGCAGACCGCTGTTGCAGCAGCCGGCCGGTACCAGTCCTTGAGAATGAACCTCAGGCCGACGACGCTGCCGGTCACTACGACCAGCACGATGATGAGTGGAACCACGGCCTCAACGGCCGCGAAAGACAGTCGGTTGTTTGCCAAGAAGTGCAGGATCGGTGCCGCGGCTATCGGCCAGGGATACCAGGGCACGGCGAGAAACCGTCCGATTGGTGTAATTTGGCCGGCCTCTGGTATCTCGCGCGACCTGCCCAACCCTCGCGCCCAAGCTGCCGGCCATCCAGCATGGTGACGCGCGCGGCCTCCTATTCGGCGCATCCCCATGGCAACGCGGGGATGCGCCACGACGGCCAGCACACTCAATACGACACCGAGGACGAGGCGAATACGCTCGGTCGGTTCGCCGGCAACGGCAGCGCGCAATCCACTCCCAGTTTCAAGGTGCGCAACGGCCAGCGGCCCGCTGCGGGAATCCGGGACACCGTTCAACATCACGTTCGCCAATCCGGGCTGAGGGACGGCCAGCCGATAGATGACGTGATATTTCTCGGGAAGCAGCACTTGGAGCTGCAAGAGCAAACGCTGGCCCTCCGGAACGACATAGCTGGGGAACGTGAACGTGCGCGCCACGGGGATATAGAACGGCTTGGCCTCAATGAACGTCTGCCGCAGGACCATGCGGGTGGACGCGTCCACCAACGAAGCCTGGACGGTCATTTCGCCGCCATCCCGCTCGCCGGACACCCAAATCCGAAAGCGCCCCAGCGTCCCGCTCACGGGCCCCAGATCTTGCTGCACGCCCCATCCCGGCCAGGCGATCAGCACGTCACCCTCGGGATCGCCGGTCGACGCCGACGTAAAGGTGACCTGTGGTACAAGACTCGCCCACAGCCCGAGTGCCGCCAGGGCAAGAGCCAGCCAGAGGGACTTAGCGAGCACAGGTCACGAGCAGCCGAAGTCGGGCATGGAAAGCACGATCGGTTGAAGAAGCCGCACACCAACTGGCAAGAGCGGAGCAACGAATGGAGGCTCTGGTCTTGCGCCGATGGTGAGCGTCGTCCACAGTGTGCCGGAAATGCGGGCCACTCGCGTCCACGATCATAGCGGGGAACTGCGGCTTTGAACGACCGTCCATCACGACAGCCGACGGCACGAGCGTCGGTTGGCGGCATGGCCGCTGTTTTGGTTGCATTCCAGATCGTGCGGCTGGCCGGCCGCAGCTACATCGATCCCGGCAGCGGCAGCTTTGCGATCCAGATCATCATTGCGGCCGTTCTGGGAGGACTGCTCTCGGTCCGGCTGTGGTTCTGGCACGTGGTCGGACGCATCATCGGTCGGTTTCGCCGCTCGACGCCTGAGGCGAGCCCCTCGGCCGAGGAGGCCAGCCGAGACGACGGATGACCGCCGACCCGGAGGCCCGCCTGCCAGGGTCGTTCCGCGATCCGGCGGGGTTCATGTTCCGGCGCGACGGCAAGTATCTGCGGCAGGTCAACCGGTCCTACGAGTCGACGTTCCGCACCCTGATGGACTCAGGGCTGTATGCCAGCCTCGTCGACGACGGCCTGCTCATTCCCCACGAGACTGCCGACCCGAACCTGGCGCCGGAGCCGGGCGCTGTGGCCGTCCTCCGGCCCGAGCAGCTGAAGTTCGTCTCCTATCCGTTTGAGTGGTCGTTTTCGCAACTGAAGGCCTCCGCGCTTGCGACGTTGCGCGTACAGCGCCGCGCGCTGGACCACGGCCTGTCGCTCAAGGACGCCAGCGCGCGCAACATCCAGTTGCACGCGGGGCGTCCCACGCTCGTTGACACGCTGTCGTTCGAGCGCTACGAAGCGGGGTATCCGTGGGTGGGCTATCGGCAGTTCTGCCAGCACTTCCTGGCCCCGCTGGCGGTCATGGGTTACACGGATGCCCGCTTGAGCAGCCTGCTGCAGCGCCACCTGGACGGCCTGCCGCTCGATCTGGCCGCACGGCTGCTTCCCTGGCGCTCGCGGCTGCGGACCGGCTTGCTGATGCATCTGCACCTGCACAGCCGGGCTCAGGCTCGCGCCGCCACCGCCAACCGGAGGCGCGCCGACCTGGCGGGGCGCATGAGCCGGCGACGGCTCGATGCCCTGCTGGAGAGCCTGGAGTCGACGGTGCGCCGGGTTTCGTGGAGCCCGGACGATACGCCCTGGGCCGGATACGGCGACCAGACGAGCTATTCCAGTGGCGCCCTGGCTGACAAGAAGCGCCTGGTGGCCGAGTACCTCGCCACCGTCTCGGTGGAATCGGTGTGGGACATCGGCGGCAACACGGGCGACTTCAGCCGGCTTGCCACGACGGAGGGCGTTCCCGTGGTGTCCATCGACAGCGACCCTGGTGCGGTCGATCTGAACTACCGGCGCATGGCCGCCAAGGGCGAGCCGAACATTTTCCCGATCGTGGCGGACATCACGAATCCCAGCCCTGCGCTGGGGTGGGACAACCGCGAGATCGCCTCGCTCAGCGCGCGGGGACCGGCCGGTCTGGTGATGGCGCTGGCACTAATTCACCACGTGGCGATCGGCAACAACACCGGCTTCGACCGCCTGGCGCAGTTCTTCGCGGCGCTGGGGCCGAGACTCCTGATCGAGTTCGTCCCGCCCGAGGACCCCATGGTGCTTGGTCTGGTGGCGATGCGGAACCACGATTTCCCCTGGTATACCCAGCCCGAATTCGAGTCGGCCTTCGGCGGCCACTTCGAGATTCAGCGGTCGGACGCGATTGCGGACTCGAAGCGCCGGCTCTATCTGATGACCGCGCGCCGTTAGGCAGGGTCTGAATAGGCCCCTCGGCTTCACCCCAATCCGTTCGATAGCCCCTTCGACAGGCTCAGGGCGAACGGATTGGGGTTGATGTACGCAATGAGACGCTTCTTGCGCAGAAGTTCTCTAGGCCGGCGGCGAGAAGACGTAGCGGTACACGGCGCCTTGCCAGAAGTGGTCCGCGACCTCGCCGAGGCGGGTGAGGTAGATCTCGATTTCCAGGGTTTCGCAATCTTGGAGCACGTTGAAGTTCGAGAGCTGCAGCGCCTCAGGTTCGTTGGGGCCGCGGTCGTCCACGAGCAACAGGCTATCCCGCCGCACCGCCAGGTTGTCCTCGTCGATCTCGGCGATGTAGAGGGGGTAACGCGGGCTGTTGCCGTCGGGAGGTTCCGGAGTGATGTTGGCGAGCCAGTAGAGCTTCCCGTTGCGCTCGGAGCGGACGAAGCGATGGATGCTGGACGGGGAATAGAACCGTGAGCCGTCGTCGTAGCGCAGCTCGCGCCACGGCGAGATGCGGCGGCCGCCGTCGTCGGAGACGCTGAACCACTTCCGCCCCTGGGTCGTGGCGGTGTTGCTGCCGCGGGCGACGGTGAGCAGGTGGCCATCGCGCAGCACCGCGACCTCCGGCTCCAGGACTCCGCGCGACGAGCGCTCCGGCCCGAGGAATTCGAGGTTGGAGGCTTCCCAGACGCCGACGGCGGGGTCGCGGCGCATGACGATAAGGCCGCCGCTGGCGTGGGCGCTCTCGCTCCCGGCGGGGTGGGCCACCAGGGGCAGATAGGCCGTTCCGTCGGGCGCGATGGTGATTGCCTGTCCGGGATAGGCGCGGTTGGTCGCGCAAAACTCGGGGTCGAATGGATTCTCGGGGTCGAAGTCTGGCCCTTCTTCATACCGGAGCAGCGTTTCGGGCTGGTCGCCAACCCAGGCGAAGGCGTGGTCGTTGCACGGGTGCCGGTGGGATCCCCACGCATGGGTATAGGCCGGCAGGCCGGGCCAGATCCGGCGCATGCGCATCTGGTAGCGCCGGTCGTGCGCGCGGTCGATGAAGATGCTGGGCGGATAGGTGACGATGCCGCCGCCGTCGAGATCTTGCACGATGCCGGACAGCGTTTCGTGCTCGGTCCAGGTGCGGCCGTTGTCGGGTGAGGTGCGCTGCTCGAACTCGTGGTACTCGTCCGAGGCGCCGCTGGTCTGAAAGCGTTCGAGCCGCGTGAGGCCAGCGTCGATATAGCTGACGGAATGCCACTGGGCGCGGTCGATGCCCGCGGCGGGCAGATAGCGTTCGCGGGGCAGCATGATTGTGTTCCGGCGTGTGGGTTTGGGGAGCGTAGCGAGCGGCTATGCCACCTCGCCAGCGAGGCGGGCGAGGGCCGCCTTCCAGTAGGCGCGCTTGGCCTCGACGTCGCCGCGGTCCGCGAGCTTGGAGTGCTGCACCACGACCTGACTCTTCGACGGGCCTTTGGGATAGAAGGCCACGTCGACGTGGGTGGCGCCGTCGACCCAGGTGATGCGGAGCGACTTGTTGGGACGCGCGGTGCGGATGTGCGGCTCGTCGTCGCCAAGCCAGCGCCGGCGGGACTCTTCCTCGATCCAGGCCTTGTAGAGCGCCTCGGCGGCGACCGGCAGCGTCTTGCTCACGCTCACCTGGTAGCCGCGGGGGGTCTGGTGCTCATCGCGCAGGCCGCGGATGCGCTCGTAGCCGACAGTGACCTCCTGGCTCCACCAGGGCGGGACGTTGTGGTGGTCACGCAGATAGGCGGCGATGGCCGTGTGGCCGATGGTCATGCCGCCGGCGGCGTCCAGGATGGCGCACCATTGGTCCCAGGTCTTGCCGGTCTTGGCGGCAACGGCGGCGTCGCTGACAGGCGGCTTGGCGATGGCGCGGTCCTCGCTGGGATGGCGGGCGGGGATTGACCGTACGGTTGGGCTTGGCCGGCCGTCAATGGCCCCTGCAGGCGGGTGTTGGCACCCTAAGGCCAGCCGCGAGCGGCAGGCCGGTCAGACCTGCGGATGAAGCCACATAGAATTGGTAGCCGCCTATGGGAGATAGGGGCGGTACGTGTGGCATCTGGCGCACTGAGGGTGCTGGAGGCGTCAACCCGCCGCGATCAGACTCCGATTCCAGGCCGGTTCCAAGAGAACCTGCACTAGAGGGTGGATAAGCTAGAAGGCTCGGAACTCGTGATTGAGCCGCGACTGCCGCTGGTCCGCGAGATACTCAAATCAGTCTGGCGGAGTGGCTTTCGAACGGTGTAGGGTAGGCCTCCGGGTGTTTCGCGACCGGTCCACCATAGGGCTTCGAATGACAGACGAAGTTCAGCCGGAAAGCAAGGGCGGCGTTAGCGACGAAGAGTTGGAAATCGCATTTGCTGGTCCGGCTCATGCGTCTGATCGGTTTTTTGTCTCACTACGACCGGCGGGCGTTAGGATCGCATTTTGCGAACAGCCGTCACCAACGGCACCGCCTAGATTCAGGTCTGCTGTGATGCTCTCCTATCCCGACGGGATTGCGCTCTACCGTCTCCTTCGGCGAATGCTTCGTGAACCCGAGGAGCTTCTAATGAGAGCGGAGAGAGGCACGGAAGAAGGTTCGGAAACTAGCGATGATTGAAGTGGCGGCTCCCGGCCAGACACGTCGGGGATCTGGGACGCATTCCGACTTGTCGCCTAACAAAGTCGGTCCGGCAAGCCATAAGTGGAGGACCGAAGACAACATGGTAGAGGGGGAGTCAACCAGCTACGATTGGAGGAACTTACACACCGAATACTTCAATGAGTACCTCAAACAGATGGCGAATAGTGCATCGGATGTAGCAGAGGTTCGCCTTTTGGATCGTCCGTCCGAGGCTCTCTTGAGACTTCAATGCGGTTTTCTCCTAGCTGCGGAGTCGGAGATTAGAGTCGAAAACCTCCTTGAGGCCTCTGAATTGAGAGACGCTCTGGAAGACCTTGGCGAGGTGAGGCAGGAGGCCGCCGATGAGGGCATACCAGAGCCATCCAACACTGCGGTAGACAACGCGGAACAGTTGCTCAAGGGGATGTTCAAGATCTCCCCTCGACGCTTTGAGGTTTACCCGACACCGGACGCTGAAGTTGCCATTTACGCGCCAGGGGGTTATAAGCGATCGGTCTTAGTATTCTGTGAATCTGGCGGCGAAGTGCTGTGCATGGTAAACATGAATGGTCAACATCGTCGCTCCCGGTACGACGGTGCCCAAAAACTGCCAGATGGCTTTATTCGTGAGGCCTTGGTGGAGCTGGACCACGCTGCTTTGCCGCCCCGTTGAGGATTCCGACTTCGATTGCTGCGAGTGAGGACCTCGGGCGGGGGGTGTTTTCAAGCAAGCATGCGGGCCGAGCAAAGCGCTCAGGAGTTCACCCACGTGTGTTCCAGGAGAGACTAGGTTTCAAAATTTCTGTTGACCGGCTGAGCATGGCCCCACAGACCGTGGCAAAGGCCGTTGCAATGGCTGTAGCGCAGGCGCGGGGGGCGACTTTCTATGGCTGGGCAGTTATTGCTGCAAGCGATGCATCCGATAACGGCCGGAAGGTGCATTGCACTCCGCAGTTGGATAACCCCTATCACGCAGATATCGAACTTCCTGAGTTGGCAAGGCACGACTCCGAAGCACAAAAGCAGCATGCCCAAGAGCTTGCCGACGCCTCCCGTTGGCAAGCAGCCGAAGTGCAAGAGGCCTAATCTCTACCAGCCAGCGAAATGCGTTGCAGTGCGCAAACCCGCGTGGCTGTTGTGGGGAACCCCTAGACGCTGGGCAGTGGCTTGCGGTTGTCGAAGCCTTCGTCGGTGGCGTGCCAGTAGGCGATGTCCTCTTCACCGAGACCCCAGCAAGCCTCACCGTTTGCCAAGACTCGCGAATCGTTGGGGACGAGGAATACCGTTCTGAGCCGGATCACCTAGTTTCCGACGCATGGTCGGGATTCCGCACCGACCAAAATGCTCGACCTACGCAGTCGCCCTTGAAGCTGGGTGCTCACGGATCACCTTCAGGAAGTCGTCGGCGAATTCCTCCAGCTTCGCCGGTCCGACGCCTGGTATGCCGGCGAACGCCGCGTGGTCCCGGGGCATGGCGTGAGCCATTGCCTCGAGCGTCCGGTTACTGAAGATCACGAACGCCGGCTGGTCCCTGGCTTCTGCCAGGTGGCGCCGCAACTCGCGGAGGCGCTCGAACAGCTCCGGGTCGAAGTCGGGGGAGCCGTTGCCCCGGCCGCGCGCCCGCTGGTGGAGATTGGCGTGTTCCGAAAGACCCTGCGAGTCGGCATGGGTGCGAATAGCGTTGAGGAAGGCGTCGCCAAACTCATCCAGCTTCGCCCGGCTGACGCCCGTGATGCGCGCCAGGCCGTCTCGGGTACGCGGCAAGGACGTGATCATCTCTTGCAGTGCCTGGTCGCCGACGATCATGTAGGGCGGGAGGTCCCGGGATTGCGCCAGCGCAGCGCGCAGGTCGCGCAGGCGCTGGAACAACTCGCGATTGAATCCTGGAGTCCCGCCATTGGACCACGAGTCGTCGCCAGGGTGCGGCAGGTCGTTTGGGCCGGCTTGAGATTCGGGATCTGGGCGCCTGACTCGGCTCAGCGTCAGCCGCTCGCGCTGCCGCAGAAAGTCACGGCCGGCAGGCGTCACCGCGACTGTCGCGAATTTGTCGGGGCTTCGCTCCAACATCCCCTCGTCTTCCAGCAACCCCACAAGCTCGTTGAGCTCGTCAGGGGTGTACTTCCTGGCGATGCCGTATACGGGAAGCTTGTGGTGACGCCACTCCACGACCTTCTTGGCGCGCGAGCCGCGCAGAACCTTGATGACGTGGGCGGGGCCAAACCGCTCGCCGGTGCGAATGACCGCCGACAGGACCATTTGGGCGATCTCGGTCGCGTCGAACGCCTCGCGTTCGGCCAGACACACGTCACAACCGCCACAGTCCGTCTTGTCGTAGGTTTCGCCGAAGTACCGCAGAACGAAGGCCCGACGGCAGGTCCGTGCTTCCCCAAAGGCGATCATCTGGTCGAGCTTGTGGTGGGCACGCTCGCGTTCGGCCGGGTCTTCGATCTCGTCGATGAACCGCGTGAACTTGGCCCGGTCGCCGGCGGAGAAGTACAGCACGCATTCGCTTGGCAGTCCGTCGCGCCCAGCCCGCCCCGTTTCCTGGTAATAGCCTTCCAGCGTCTTGGGCAGGTCGTAGTGGGCGATGAGCCGCACGTCGGGCTTGTCGATACCCATGCCAAAGGCGATGGTCGCCACGATGATCCGCGCCTCGTCCCGAATGAACCGCTCCTGCGTGTCCCGGCGGACGCTCGGATCGAGACCGGCGTGGTAGGGGAGCGCCGGCAAGCCGTGGTGCGAGAGCTTTGACGCCAGCCTCTCGGTGCCGTCGCGCGAGAGGCAATAGACGATCGACGCCCCGTCAGCATGACGGCGCAGTTGGTGGACCAGGTGGTCGAAGGGGCGGCGCTTGGGACGGACGATATAGGTCAGATTCTCACGGTTGAAGCTCGAGATGAACCGTCGCGCCTCCGGGATCATGAGTTGCTCGGCGATGTCGTCGCGGACTTTGGCCGTGGCGGTGGCCGTCAGCGCCATCACGGGAGCACGCGGAAACATCGCGCGCAACGATCGAAGGTTGCGGTAGTCCGGCCGGAAGTCGTGACCCCACTCGGAGATGCAGTGCGCTTCATCGATGGCGACCAGATCAACGCGCACCCCGCGAATAAACTCGCCAAACCCGGCAACCGCCAGGCGCTCGGGTGCGATGTAAAGCAGCTTGAGTCGCCCTGCCCGCGCCGCCGCATAGATGCTGCTCACCTCATGCGGCGCCACGGAGCTATTGATGAACGCCGCTGCGATGCCGTTCGTTCGCAGCGCGTCAACCTGGTCCTTCATGAGCGCGATCAGCGGCGATATGACCAACGTCAGCCCGTCAAGACAGAGCGCCGGCAGTTGATAGCAGAGCGATTTGCCCCCGCCCGTGGGCATCAGCACCAGCGAGTCCCGGCCCGCCAAGACATTGGCGATGATCTCGGACTGCATGGGCCGAAAATCGTCGTACCCAAAGCGAGCCTTGAGCATTTGACGAATGTCGGGCTCGGCGGTTGCTACGCCGCGGGACGTGGACAAGCTAGACGCCGGGCAGCGGCTTGCGGTTGTCGAAGCCCTCGTCGGTGCCGTGCCAGTAGGCGATGTCCTCTTCGCCCAGTCGCCAGCAGAGGTAGCAGTCCTCGCCGTCGAGCTCCGAGAGGAAGTCGATCAGCCCGGTGGCGGGATCGCGCAGGAGGATGTCGCGGGCGCGGAGCCAGGCCACCAGGGGCTGGACGTCCCAGAGTCCGGCGATGAGGCGTTGATGGGCCAGGCTCACGTCCACCGCGCCGGCGTCGGACTCCTGGACGCGCTCGAAGGCCTGACGGTCGGGGTCGGCCTCCAGCCAGATGCGACGTAGCTTCGCCAGCACCGGCCGCGCCTCGACCAACAGCTCGTTGGCCTCGCTCAGCGTGTAGTGGCGAAGCTCGGGCTCTTCGGGCTCGTCGCCCTGTGGCAGGTCGGGCTCTTCATGCATGGTCGGCCGCAGTATGGCGCAGCGGCCACATGGTGCGCTGCCGCTCGATCTCCTCCGTGGAATACCAGCGCGACCGGATGTTGCCCGCCAGGTAGAGCGACCCCGCCACGAGAACGCTTCCGCCCGGCGGACAGATTTCCAACGCCCGGTCGAGGGCGCGCAGCGGGTCGGGCTCGACGGCGACAGCCGGATACCCGGCGTCGCGGCCGGCCTGGGCGGCAATCGCCGCGGGCGTGGGCGGCTTGCCCAATACCTGGGGCTCGGTGGCGATCCAGGTTCGAACCGTGGGCCACAGGGGGGCGAGGACGGCGGCCGGCGACCGATAGCCCACCGTGCCCGCCACGAGCACGCCGGCGTCGGGCGAGCATTCGCGCCGCCACAGGTCCGCCAGAGCGCGCGCCTTGTCGGGATTGTGAGCACCGTCGAGGATGACGGCGGGGCCGTCACCGGACGGCATGGGTTCGTAGCGCCCGGGCAGGGCGGCCGCTCGCGCGGCCTCGCGCGCGGCGCCGTCAATTCGAGCGAATCCTCTCTCCGCGAGCACATCGAGAGCGGCTTCCGCCAGGTGGTCATTCGTCGCACGGAAGTCGTCGAGGGCCGTCGGTCGGGCTTCAATGAGGGGCGCCCCGGCGCGTTGCACCTCGTCAATAACCACCGCCCGCGCCGGCGCCGGCAAATGCCCAATGACCGTGGGCACGCCCGGTCGCGCGATGCCGGCCTTGTGCCAGGCGATGTCGGCCAACGAAGGACCCAGGCTCTTTTCGTGATCCAGCCCGACGGTGGTGATCACGTTGAGCAGCAGGTCGCAGACGTTGGTGAGATCGAAGCGTCCGCCCGCGCCGACCTCGAGAACTAAGGCGTCCACCCGGGCGCGGCGGAAGTATTCGAACGTCAGCGCCACCCAGACCATGCCGTAGGTCGGCGGTTGCCGGGGATCGGCGCGCTCGACGACGGGCCGGACCCACGCCGCGAGGTCGGCCAGCTCGCCGGGCCGGGCCAGCCGACCGTCCAGCCAAAACTTCTCCAGCGGCGTCTGCAGATACGGAGTGACGTGCAGACCGGCCGCATAGCCGGCGGACCGCAGTCCCTCCGCGATCTTGACCGCGACCGAGCCCTTGCCCGAGGTTCCCGCCACCAGCACCACGGGCAGGTCGGCTTGAGGATTACCCAGCGCGTCGAGAAAGCGATGCATGCGCGCCAGGCGTTCGTGGCCTCGCCGGCGTTGCTCAGCGGGTGCGCGAGGCTGCGTGGGTCCCGCGGGACCGCGGATGAGGCCGTTGATGTAGTCGGCGGCGGCACGGCCGGCTGTCAATTCCTTCCTGTCGACCGGCACGGTCGGCCCGGGTCGCGGATCACCCATCGCCTGGTAGCTCCTGCCGCTCGAACATGCGCGCCGCGTCAGCCGGCTATGCGTCGCCGGACTGGTCGCGGGCGACACTGACCCAAAAGTTGATCAGCAGGTGCTCGGCCTGCGCGCGGCAGTCGGTGGCGTCGCGCAGCATCTGCATATCGATGCCGTCCGCCGTGACGGCGCCGTCGCGCAGCAGGTTGCCGACCGCCATCGACGCTCGATTCCAGCTGGCCGCCAGGCTGCGCAGCTCGCGGGCTTGCCGTTCCGTCAGTGCCATTCGCCCTCCCCACGGGCCACGCTAGCACCATGGGTTCGCGCCCGGCGGATGGGGCGTTCGTCGCCGGCCGCCGCAGGGATGGGTGCTAAACTCAGCCGCCATTTTTCAGGTGAACGGACGCGCTGCCGCGCGCCCTTGCGACATGGCTATTCACCACACTGAGCTCGAGACGCCGCCGGGCCGACAGCCGCTGCCGGAGTCCGAGCGACCCAAGCTGGAGACGCTGCGGGAACAGCTTCAGCCGCTCAAGGAGCTGCCCGGATCGTCCATCGAGGCGCTCTACGCCGCCCAGGACCTGTTTTCCTATGTGCCGCCCGAGGCCATCACCATGATCGCCGAGGAGCTGAGCATCCCCGAGAGCCAGGTTTTCGGCGTGGTGACCTTCTACACCATGTTCTCCCTGGAGCCGCAGCCGCCTTATGTGTTGCGCGTGTGCCGTGACTTGAGCTGTCACCTGGCCGGCGCCCCGAAGCTGATCGGCGCGCTGGAGGAGGAGTTGGGCGTGCGGCGCGGACACACCAGCCCCGACGGCAAGTTCACCGTGGAAGTGGTTTCGTGTCTCGGCCTGTGCGACAAGCAACCAGCCATGCTGGTCAATCTGGATCAGCATGGGCCGGTGATGCCCGACGACGTGCCCGACCTGCTCGGCGACCTGCGAAACGGCGCGGGCTGATGGAGCTGGTCGTCACGCGCAACTTCGGCCGTCCCGAGTCCTGGACGCTGGCCAGCTACCGCGAGGCCGGGGGCTATGAAGCCCTGGAGCGCGTCCTGAAGGAGATGACTCCGGAGGACGTAAGCGAGCTGATCAAAGCGTCGAATCTCTCCGGCCGCGGCGGCGCCTTCTTTCCAACCGGTCTCAAGTGGGAGTTCGTCCGCAAGGACCCGAAGACGCCGCGCTACGTGGTGGTGAACGCCGACGAGAGCGAGCCGGGGACCTATGTGAACCGCCTGTCCCTCGAGCTGGACCCGCACATGACCATCGAGGGCATGATCATCGCCGCGTACGCCTCGAATGCCGAGCGCGGCTATTTCTACATCCGCGGCGAGTACGGGCTGTCACACGAGCGCGTGAAGGCCGCCATGCGGGAGGCGTACGAGGCGGGCTATCTCGGGCAGGGCATTTGCGGGCGGGACGACTTCAACCTGGAGGTTGAGTTCCGGCGCGGCGCCGGCGCCTACATCGTGGGCGAGGAGACGGCGCTGTTCAATTCCCTGGAAGGCAAGCGCGGCAATCCGCGGTTCAAGCCGCCGTTCCCGACAAACTTTGGCGTGTGGGGCCTGCCAACCGCCATCAACAACGTCGAAACGCTGGCCGCCGCGCCCGCCATCGTGATGAACGGCGCCGAGTGGTTCAAAGACCTCGGCATCGGCGACGCGGCCGGCACCAAGATGTATTGCCTCTCGGGCAACGTGGTGAATCCGGTCTGCGTGGAGCTGCCGCTGGGCGTCTCGGCCCGCGAGGTGATCATGGAGCACGGCGGTGGCGTGCCCGAGGGACGGACCTTCAAGGGCTTCAAGCCCGGCGGCGCGTCTTCCGCGCCCCTCACACCGGCCGAGATCGACGCGGCGCTCGAGCCCAAGTCCATGGCCGACCTGGGCACGATTATGGGCACCGGCGGCGTCGTCGTGTTTGACGAGACGGCCTGCATGGTCGACGCGGCCTACCGCGACGCGCTGTTCTTCGAGGACGAGAGCTGCGGCTTCTGCATTCCCTGCCGCGAGGGCACGCCCAATCTGGTCCAAATCTGCGAGCGCATCATGCATGGCCAGGGCACGATGGATGATCTCGACCTGCTGGAGGAGCTGGGCGCCAGCATGATGGCGTCGTTCTGCGGGCTGGGGCACTTCGCACACCAGCCGGTGCGCGGCGCGGCCAGCCGCTTCCGCGACGAGTTCGAGGCCCACATCCGCGACCACCACTGCCCGGCGGGCACCTGTTTCACCGCGAACGGCAACGGCCGCGCGGGCTGAGCGTCAGGCCTCCGTCGCGCGGTAGGGACACCGGTCTCGAAAGTCGCACCAAGCACAGTGCGGCCCGGGCGTGGCCGTGAAGCTCTCGGCCTCGACTCGATCCGCCGTCGTCGCGTAGCGATCCAGCAACGCGTCGCTGTAGTCCGGATCCGGCGTGATCGAGATGCCGGCGTTGTCGGTCAGGAAATAGGCGTCCAGGCGCTCGACGCGCCGTTGATGCACCTGCTCCACGCCCAGCGCGTAGGTGTGAAGCTGGGCGCGCAGGCGGTCCGGCAGACGCTCGGGGCGGCGGCCGCTCTTGTAGTCGATGACGGCCGCGCCTGACGACGTCTCATCCACCCGATCGATCACGCCCTCGATGGAATAGCCGGCCTCGGGCTCCGGACGAAAGCGAAACCGCGACTCGAGCAGCACCGGCTGGCCAAGGTCGGCGTGATTGGCCGACCAATACCCGTCGAGCAACGCCTGCCCATCTCGCCACATGTCGGGAAATCGCTCGCGATCCAGCCGCGGCGCATCGTTCCAGTAGTCGGCGTGCAGACCGTCGAGGACGGTCTTGTCGACACGCTCGCGGGCCTGGAGGCGCTCGAACAGCCGGTTCAACACCGCGTGCACGATCGCGCCCACGACGATCCGGGGAACGAAGGGTATGGGCACGCGCTCGACGTAGCGATAGCGATAGGCCGTGGGGCAGAACTCGAAGAGCGACAGCTTGGTGAAGCTGAGCCGGGTGATGCGACGTGCGATCGTCACGGCCCCCGGACGGGCGGTTCCCGAACCGCCCCTACCAAATCCCCGTCCGCCGCGGCTCGGCTATCGGCCCAGAATCCAGCGGACGTCCTCACTCAGCATCTCCTCGTTCCACAAGGGGCTGAACGTGAGGTCGAGATCCATGCTGCCCACACCGGGGACGGCCTCTACCACCTGCTTCACCTGCTGCAGGATTTGCGGTCCCGCCGGGCATCCGGGCGTCGTCAGGGTCATGGTGACCGACACATCATGGGCGTCGGACTCGGCGGGGGCCACCTCGATCTCGTAGATCAGGCCCAGGTCCACGATGTTGATGCCGATTTCGGGGTCGATCACCTCGCGCAGGGAATCGCGAATCGTCTCTTCCGCCAGGGGTGCGCTCATAGTCGCCTCATGCGAGATGCCTCTCATGTGCAAGCATCGCAGCCCTTGCCCGCACGAACAAGACGCCGGCTAGGCGCGTTCGTATCCCGGCAGGATCTCCGTGCCCGGATATCCGACCGCGTGGCCCGCGGCGATCTCGGCCGTGTGGTCCCAGATCACGGCGTGCGGCTCGGCCGTCCACGCGTCTCGCGCCGCATCCCAGGTGATCTCGGTCCAATGGGCCTGGTTGAAGGCGTTGGCTTCATACATCAAGCCCACGCTGCCCGCGCGCAGCACGCGCGTGGGCCCGACCTGCAAGTCCAGCGGGGCGTGGATGTGCCCGACGGCCAGCAGCGCCGGCCGCGGCGTGCCGATCAAGCGGTCGAGCTCCGCGGGATCGGTGTCGGCCCAGATGAACTCGTCCAGATTGACGCCGTTGGCATGGCTGATGACCAGCAGCGGCGCACCATCGATGCCCAACTCCAGCCGACGCGGCAGCGCCGCCGCGCGCGCGATGATCTCATCCGGCAGCGCGTCCAAGGTCCAATCGAAGACCTCAAGGATGCGGTCGCGCCACTGGCCGCCGGCGGGCGCCGGTGGAAACTGCCCAAGACCGAGATCGCGCTCGGTGTTGCCGCGGAGGCAGTAGGCGCCGATGCGCTCGAGCTCCCGCCAGGTCTCGAGGGGTCGCGGCCCTCCCAGAATCTGGTCGCCATTGGACACGATTAGATCGAAGGGAGCACGGGCGTCGATGTCCCGCAGCACCGCGCGCAGCGCGGTGAGATTGGCGTGGACATCGGAAACGACGGCAATGTGCATGAGGCGCGTTGAGCGGGGAATCACGGCGCGCGAAAGCGCAGCGGCCGACCTCCCGTTCCGGCGAATGTACCGCACGGCGTCAGCGGGACGGGTTGCCGGTCGCTCCACATCCATCTTGCCCGCGAAGCCTGTCCCCGCGCAGGCGGGGAGCGGGAAGGCAAGCCAGGTTCCCTTGCGGACTGACGTACGCGTGCGGCGCGTCTGCCCGCGGGCGCCGGGTGACGGGACTACCCTTTGGGGGATTGGCAGCGCCTCCCTGGGAGGCATGGCCCATGACCATCCGCGCCGCCGCGCTCGCGCTCCTGCTCGCGCTCGGGCTCATGGCGGCTGCCTGCGATGGGCCCGCCGACACGGCTGAGCGGGCGGACCCAGCGCCCTCCACAGCCCGGACCCAGCCCGCCACGCCAGGTCCCGCACCCGGCCCAATCGAGACTGCGCGCGTCACATCGCCGCCGACCCCAGCGCCCCGCACGACGGCGGCGCCCGCGACCGCTGCCGACCCGGACCGGGAAGCGCTGGTCGCACTCTACCGCGCGACCGAGGGGCCAAATTGGCGCAACAACGCCAATTGGCTGACCGAGGCCCCTCTGGGAGAGTGGCACGGCGTAGCCACGGATCGAACGGGACGCGTCACGCGGTTGGCGCTCGAGGACAATCGGCTCCTCGGAGAGATTCCGGCGGCGCTGGGAATTCTCGACCGCCTGGAAGCGCTGTTGCTCTCCGGGAACCGGCTGGTCGGGGCGATCCCACCAGAATTGGGCAATCTCTCCCGGCTACGACGGCTGGAGATCCGCGTCAATCAATTGCGTGGAGCGATCCCGCCCGAGTTGGGCCAACTCGGCAACCTGGAGCTATTGGATCTTCGCGGGAACCAGCTGCGCGGGCCGATCCCGCTCGAGCTCGGCCGGCTTGCGAGTCTGGTGGGGCTGATCCTTCGGGACAACCAGCTCAGCGGGCCGATCCCGCCCGAACTGGGCCGGATTTCAAGTCTGGTCGGGCTGGACCTCAGGAGCAACCAGCTCACCGGGGCCATACCCTCCGAGCTCGGCGCCCTGGCCGATTTGGACGAGCTGTGGCTGAGTGACAACCGGCTGCGCGGCGCGATTCCCGCCGAGCTCGGCCGCCTGGCCAACCTGAGGTTGCTGCACCTCGCCGGCGGCAACCAGTTCACCGGATGCATCCCCGCGACCTTGGGCGAGCTTCCACGCAGTGACCTCGACAGGCTCAGCCTGCCGTTCTGCGAAGGTGCGGACTCGGAATCGACTGAGGGACTGCAGGCCGCAATCGCCGCCGACCGAGCCGCGTTGATTGCGCTCTATCGCGCAACCGACGGACCGAACTGGGTGCACAGCGCCAACTGGCTCAGCCGGGCGCCCCTCGGCGAATGGGACGGCGCCGTCACGGACCACAGCGGTCGCGTGACGCGACTGGTGCTTGCGGAAAACCAACTCAGTGGACCGATCCCAACCGAGCTCGGCCGGCTCTCCAACCTGCGCGTGCTTGATCTCTCGGGGAACCGCCTGCACGGGCCGATCCCGGCCAGGTTCGGCAGCCTCGCCAAGCTGACGAAGCTGAGTCTCGACCACAACGATCTCAGCGGACCGGTGCCGCCTCAGCTTGGCCGGCTCTCCAATCTGCGGACGCTCGAGCTCGCCTATAACCGGTTCAGCGGCGAGATCCCACCGGCGCTTGGCCGTCTCTCTAACCTGGAGCGGCTGTCCCTCTCGCATAACAGGTTGCGGGGGAATATTCCGCCCGAGTTGGGCAACCTCCCCTACCTGGACGACGTCAGGCTCAGCGGAAACGCTGGAATCACCGGCTGCTTCCCCGCGGGACTGAAGGATGTCGAGGAGAGCGACCTCGACAGGCTGGGTCTGTCATTCTGTGGCACCAGTTGAGGCCGAATGGGCGGGCCAGCGTGCGACCGGCCATGTGGGAAGCGACCGTCCGGGCCGCCGCGTTGATGCTCCTGCTCGCGTTCGCGCTCATGGCAGCGACCTGCGACGCCGCCGCCGATGCGCCAGTCACTCCGGACCTGGCGCCGACGACAGTGACGGCTGAGGCGCCCCCCGCCCACCGCACCCGCGACACCGGCGGTCACGCCCACGCCTATACCTGACCCGACCGCGACACCCACTGCCGCTTCCACCAGTGACCGGGACGTGCTGGTCGCGCTCTACTACGCGACCGACGGGCCGAACTGGACCAACAACGACAACTGGCTGAGCGAGGCGCCCCTCAACGAGTGGCACGGTGTCACTGTCGATTCGGCCGAGCAGGTCACCGAACTGTGGCTCCGGGGCAATCAGCTGCGGGGAAAGATCCCGGCTGAGCTGGGCCACCTTGCCAAGCTGACGACGCTGGAGCTCAGTGAGAACCAACTGGGTGGGGCGATTCCATGGGAACTGGGACGTCTTGCCCATCTGAAGCTGCTTTCGCTCGATGACAACCAACTCCAGGGGGAGATTCCACCTGAAATTGGTGATCTCGCCAACCTTCGCGTGCTCAGCATCAGAAGGAACGAACTCAGTGGACAGGTCCCGCCCGAACTGGGCCGCCTGGCCGAGTTGAGGCAACTGCGGATCGTCGGCGACCGACTGACCGGGCCGATCCCGCCCGAGCTCGGCGATCTCACCAACCTGCAACAGTTGATTCTTGGTGGCGACCAGCTCAGTGGCCCGATCCCATCCGCGTTGGGCCGCCTGGCCCAGTTGAGGCAACTGTGGATCGTCGGCGACCGGCTGACCGGGCCGATCCCGCCCGAGCTCGGCGATCTCACCAACCTGCAACAGTTGATTCTTGGTGGCGACCAGCTCAGTGGCCCGATCCCGCCCGAGTTGGGTCAGCTTGTCAACCTGCGATGGTTGATGCTCTCGAACACCCAGGTGAGTGGGCCGATCCCGGCGGCGCTGGGGCGCCTGGCCAATCTGGGGCTGTTGGAGCTTAGTCAGAGCCAACTCAGCGGCCCAATCCCGCCTGAGTTGGGCCGCCTCGCCAACCTTGAGTCGCTGACGCTGAGCGGCAACCGGTTGAGTGGGGAGATTCCGGCGGTGCTGAGCAATCTCGCCAGGTTGAAATCCCTGCACCTCGAGGACAACCAGCTGGGCGGGGCGATACCGTCCGCACTGGGCGATCTCTCCAACCTGCAACTCCTGTTCGTCGGCGGCAGCAACCAGTTCACGGAATGCATCCCGAAGGCGTTGGACGCTTTTGAGTTCAGTGACATTCGCAATCTCGGTCTGCCGTTCTGCGATGCCAGCGGAAGCTCGCCTACCGTCGCGCTGATCGCGCTTTACCACGCGACGGACGGGGCGAACTGGAAGAACAGCACCAACTGGCTGAGCGAGGCGCCAATTCGTGACTGGCACGGCGTGACCGTTTCCAGCGGCCGAGTCACGGCGCTGGAACTCCCTGAGAATCGATTGCGTGGGGAGATCCCGCCTGAGTTGGGCCAACTCACCGAGCTGAGGCGGCTGGGCCTGGAAGACAACCAGCTCAGTGGCGCGATCCCGCCGGAGCTCGGCCGCCTTGCCCAGCTGACCGATCTGGTGCTCCAACACAACCAGCTGACTGGAACGATCCCGCCCGAGTTGGGTCGCCTCGCCGAACTGCAGGTCCTGGACCTGAGCAACAACGAAGTCAGTGGGGAGATTCCGCCCGAATTGGCCGACCTCCCCAAGCTGCACTGGCTGTGGCTCCATAACAACCAGTTGCGCGGCGAGATTCCGCCTGAATTGGGGCGCCTCGCGAGCCTCGACGCGTTGTCGCTGAGTGACAACCAGCTCAGTGGGGCAATCCCGTCTGAATTGGGCCGACTCGCCAATCTGACGAGTCTAGGGCTCGGCGGCAACCAGCTGAGCGGGCTGATTCCGCCCGACTTGAGCCGACTTGCCAATCTGACCGTGCTGGGGCTCGGCGGCAACCAGCTGCGGGGGCCGATTCCGCCCGAGTTGGGCCGACTCGCCAATCTACGAGTGTTGTGGCTCGCCGAGAACCAGTTGGCGGGGGCGATCCCGCCCGAGTTGGGCAACCTGTCCAACCTGAGCGAGCTTGGTCTCAGCGCAAACCAGCTCAGCGGGGAGATTCCGCCCGAGTTAGGCCGCCTCGCCGTCCTGCAGAAGCTGTGGCTCTATGACAACCAATTGCATGGCGCGATCCCGCCCGCCCTAGGCCGCCCCGCCTTCCTCCGGGAGACTTGGATCCGCGGCAACCAACTCACGGGCTGCCTTCCCGCCGAATGGCGCCGTGTGGAGACCGGCGATATTGCCGACCTCGGGTTGCCGTTCTGCCGACTCCGCGAAAGCGCCGGTGATCGGGCAGTGCTGGTTGCGCTCTACCAAGCGGCGGGTGGAGCGAACTGGGCAAACAGCGACCATTGGCTCAGCGAGGCGCCAATCGGTGAGTGGCACGGGGTCACGACGGACTTCGCCGGGCAGGTCACGACGCTTCAGCTCGACGACAACCAACTGCGCGGAGAGATTCCGGCAGAGCTGGGCAGCCTCTCCAGTCTGCAGCAACTGTGGCTGAGCGATAACCAACTCGCTGGTGGAATACCACCCCAGTTGGGTCGCCTCGCCAATCTCGAAGTGCTGGACCTCGGCGGCAACCGGCTCACGGGGGCCATCCCGCCCGAGTTGGGCCAGCTCTCGCGTCTGGGCGTCCTGTTCCTCGGCGGCAACCAACTCACGGGGTGCGTGCCCGCGTTGTCGCGAGATCCGGCACAAAGCGATCTCGATACGCTCGGCCTGCCGGATTGCGGAGCCGGCACCGGCGCGAACGGCTCGACGACGGCGCAAACGTCCACGCCCCGACCCGACGCCGACAGGGCCGCGCTGATTGCACTCTACCGGGCGACCGACGGGGTGAACTGGGCCAACAACCGCAACTGGCTAAGCGCCGCGCCACTTAGCGAATGGTCCGGCGTCGCGACGGACGACGCCGGCCGGGTCAGCCGGCTGTGGCTTGATCGAAACCAGATGCGTGGCGAACTGCCGCCGGAGCTGGGCCACCTGACCAATCTCGTCGAGCTCGTCGCCTGGGGGAATCAGTTGGAAGGCTCGATCCCTCCTGAACTGGGCCGCCTCACGAAGCTGGAACGGCTGCGGCTCAGTGAGAATGCCTTGAGTGGTGAGATTCCAGACGAGCTGGGCGGCCTCTCCAACCTCAGGGAGCTGTCTCTCTACAACAACCAGTTGAGCGGGCCAATTCCGGCCGAGCTAGGCCACCTTACGAAGTTGACACGGCTGGTGCTCTTCGACAATGACCTGAGCGGCGAGATCCCGCCTGAGTTGGGCGACTTGTCCCGGCTCACGAGACTGGGGCTCAGCGGGAACCAGCTCAGTGGGCCGATCCCGCCCGAGCTGGGCCGCCTCGCCAACCTTAAAGAGTTGTGGCTCGATGACAACGCATTGGGCGGGTCAATCTCGCCCGTGCTGGGCGGCCTCGCAAACCTGATAGATCTGACGCTCGGTAGCAACGCGTTGGTCGGGCCGATCCCGCCGGAGCTGGGCAACCTCGACAAGCTGGAACGGCTGGAGCTCGGCGGCAATCAACTCACAGGGTTTATCCCGCCCGAGTTAGGCCGCCTGACCAGTCTGGAACAGCTAGGACTCGCGGAGAACCAACTGCAGGGCGCAATACCGCCCGAGTTGGGCCGCCTCATCGGCCTGATCAAGTTGGAACTCAATGACAATGACTTGAGCGGTGAGATCCCACTCGAGCTCGGCGGCCTCTCCAACCTACGGAGGCTGCTTCTCTACAACAACCAATTGGGCGGACCAATTCCGTCCGCACTCGGGCGGCTCACCAATCTGACACAGTTGGAGCTGAGCTTGAACCAATTGAGCGGCGAGATTCCGCCCGAGTTGGGTCGCCTGGCCAGCCTGCAACGTCTGGGACTCGCCGCCAACCAGTTGCGTGGGACCATTCCGCCGGAGCTGGGCGATCTTGCCAATCTCGGACACCTGGTGCTCTCGGAGAACCAGTTGAGCGGGACGATCCCGGCCGAGCTTGGCCGCCTCACATGGCTGACGGTGTTGTGGCTGGAGTTCAACCGGCTCACCGGAGCGATCCCACCCGAGTTAGAGATGACCAATCTGATCGTGCTGTCGTTGCGTGGCAACCAACTGAGTGGGGAAATCCCGTCTGAGTTGGGCGGTCTCCCCAATCTGGATGTCGTAAAGCTTGCTAAGGGCAACCAATTCACAGGCTGCATCCCCGAGGGATGGCAGGGCATTCGAGACAGTGACCTCGACCAACTCGGGCTGTCGTTCTGCGGGTAGAACTGACGGCGGATTCTCTCGGTGTCGCAGGCCGCCCCGGGGCGCTCAGGTCTGGCCGCGGCAGGGACCACGGGGATGCCGTTCGGATTTCCATAGAGGCTCCGGCCAAAGGGTCGGCCCGTGCTACTCTGAATCATCGCGGCGTGAAGCGCCGCGGTTTTGTTGTCCTATGCCAAAACTCAAAACTCGAAAAGCGGCCGCTAAGCGGCTGCGCAAGACCGCCAACGGCAAGGTGACGTGCGCCAAGAGCACGGCGCAGACGCTGCGGCGTAAGAAGAGCCGCCGCGCGCGGCGCGCCAAGGGCCACGAGCAGCCGATCACCGGCGGGCAGCTCAAGCAGGCCAAGCGCCTGCTCGCCGGATAGGACGGATCGCCGATGGCACGAGTCAAGCGCAGCGTCGCGAGCCGCAAGCGCCGCCGCCGCGTTCTCAAGGCCGTCCGCGGCCACAAGGGCGCGCGCAGCCGCCAGTTCAAGGCCGCCCACGAAGACCTGATGCACGCGCGGCAATATGCCTACGCCCACCGGCGCACGCGGCGCCGTGACATGCGGCGCGGCTGGATTTTGCGCATCAACGCGCGCGCTCGCGCGCTGGGCATGACCTACAGCCAGTTCATGCACGGGCTGCGGCGAGCCAACATTGACCTCGACCGCAAGGTGCTGGCGGACCTGGCCCTCAACGAGCCCAAAGCCTTCGAGGACCTGGTGAAGGCGGCGCAAGCCGCCGCCTAGGCGCGGTGGGGCCGTGGCTCCAGCGTCGGTCATCCGCAGTGCCCGCAACCCGGCGGTTGCCTATGTCCGTTCGCTCCAGCGCGGCAGCGCGCGCCGCCGCGCCGGCCACACGGTCGTCGAGGGCCCGAAGCTCGTGGCGGAGGCGCTGCGCGCCGGCGTGGTGGTTTCAGTGCTGTGCGTGGAGGATCCGTCCCCTGCCGCGGCGGCAGTCGCCGACGATGCCACGGTCCTAGGTGTTCAGGTGCGCCACTGCACCGATGGGGTGTTCAACACCGTGGCCGACACCGAGACGCCGCAGGGGATCCTGGCCGTGATTGCCACGCCGGACCCGCCGTCTATTCCGGGCCCCGAGCTGCTCCTGGTGCTTGACGGCGTGCAGGACCCGGGCAACGTCGGCGCCATGGTCCGCAGCGCCGCCGCGGCGGGCGCGACGGGCGTGATCTGCGCCCCCGGCACGGCGGATACCTACAGTCCCAAGGCCATTCGCGCGGGCGCCGGCGGGCAGTTTCGCGTGCCGATTCGCCAGGCGGCAGATCCGGTGGACCTTGAGTCGCTCACCGCCGGAATCGACCTTTACGCGGCCAGCGCCGACGCCGATCTAGCCTTCCACGACGTCGATTGGACCGGTGCCTGCGGACTCATCGTCGGGGCCGAATCGGCCGGTGTTTCGTCTGCCTGGCGCACCGCCAGCCGCGCCGCCGTGCGCGTGCCCATGCACGCCGAGGTCGAGTCGCTCAACGCAGCCGTCGCGGCCGCCGTTATCCTGTTCGAGGCCGCGCGGCAGCGCGCGGCCAGTGCCACGAAAAAGGATCCCAGTGCGCGAGCGGATTGACGAGCTGCTGGCCGCGGCGCGGGCCGAGCTGGCACGGGCCGGCTCCGACACGGCGCTCGAGGCGTGGCGCGTGGCCCACCTGGGACGGCGCAGCGCGCTGACCGGCATCCTGCGGTCGATCCGGGAGCTGCCACGGGATGAGCGCCGGGCCGCAGGCCAAGCGGCCAACGCCGCGCGCCAGGCCCTCGAAGCAGCGCTCACCGCCCACCGCGAGAGCCTGAGCCGTCGCGCCGACGAGTCCGACACGGACGTCACGATGCCCGGATACCCCGTGCGCTTGGGCCGGCTGCATCCCCTCACGCGCACGCTGCGCGAGATTCGCGCGGTGTTCGCGCCGCTGGGCTTCCGCGCCGTCAGCGGACCGGAGGTGGAGTGGGACCGCTACAACTTCGAGCTGCTCAACATTCCCGCCGACCACCCGGCGCGGGACATGTGGGACACCTTTCATCTCCAACAGCAGGCGCGGCCCGGCGATCTGTTGCTGCGAACCCACACGTCGCCGGTGCAAGCGCGCGTGATGGAGCAGGTGCGGCCACCGGTGCGCGTGATCGTGCCGGGCAAGGTCTACCGCTATGAGAACCGCGACGCCTCGCACGAGTCCGAGTTCATGCAGGTCGAGGGTCTGGCGATCGACGAGCACATCACCATGGCGGACCTGCGCGGCACGCTGACGCACTTCGTGCGCGCCATGTTCGGCCCGGACCGCGACCTGCGGATTCGCGCCAGCTATTTCCCCTTCACCGAGCCCAGCGCCGAGGCCGAGATGTCGTGCCACGCCTGCGACGGCGGCGGCTGTTCCGTCTGCGGGGGAAGCGGCTGGATCGAGATCCTGGGCGCGGGCATGGTGCATCCCACAGTGCTGGCGAACGTGGGCTACGACCCCGAGGTGTATCAGGGCTTTGCCTTCGGCATGGGCGTGGAGCGCATCGCCATGCTGAAGTACGGCGTGACCGACATTCGCAGCTTCTACCGCAACGACCTGCGGTTCCTCAGGCAGTTCCACTAGCTCATGCGCGTTCCCTATGACTGGCTGTGCGAGCTGTCGGGCGTCGGCGCGCCGGTTGACGAGGTCGCGCGGCGGCTGACCGACGCGGGGTTCGAGGTCGCCGAGATTCACCGCGCCGGTGAGCACTGGGACCGGGTGGTGGTGGGAGAAGTCGTGCGCATCGACCCGCATCCCAACGCCGACCGGCTCAACCTGCCGACCGTCACCACCGGCGCCGACGAGATCCAAGTTGTGTGCGGCGCGTGGAATTTCAACGTCGGCGACCGGATCGCCTTCGCGCACGAGGGCGCGCGGCTGTGGGACGCCTACTCCGACGAGCCGCGGCTCAAGGAGCTGAAGCCGACCAAGATTCGCGGCGTCGTCTCGCGCGGCATGTTGTGCTCCAACCGCGAGCTGGGCCTGAGCGACGACCACGAGGGCATCCTGATCCTGGAGCCCGACGCCCCGACCGGCCGGCCCTTGACCGATGTCCTCGGCGACGAGGTGATCGAGTTCGAGCTCAAGGCCAACCGCCCGGACGCCCTTTCGGTGCTGGGCATCGCGCGCGAGGCCGCCGCGCTCTTTGCTACCGAAGTCCGCTCGCCGATTCCCGACGCTCGGGCAAGCGACGGTGGGCTGTGGCCGTCGGTCGAGCTGCACATCGACGACCCGGGGCTCTGCGCCCGCTACTCGGCGGCATTTGTTCGCGACGTGCAGGTGGCCGAGTCGCCGGCCTGGCTGCGCAAGCGGCTGGAGTTGGCGGGCATGCGGCCGATCAACACGATCGTGGACGTGACCAACTACGTGATGCTGGAAACCGGACAGCCGCTGCACGCCTTTGACTGGGACACGATTCGCGGGGGCCTGATCGGCGTCCGCACGGCCAGGCCCGGCGAACGGCTGGTGACGCTGGACGGCCAAGACCGCGAGCTGACCGGCGAGACGCTTTGCATCGTGGACGCAGAAGGCCCGGTGGCGCTGGCCGGCGTGATGGGCGGGCTGGCCACCGAGGTCACCGACGCCACGTCGACGGTGCTGCTGGAATCGGCAACCTTCGACCCCGTGAGCATCCGCCGCACGGCGCACCGGCTGGCGCTGCGCAGCGAAGCGTCGCGACGCTTCGAGAAGAACCTGCCGCCGGAGCTCACCGAACCGGCGCTGCGACGCTGCGTGCAACTCATCGAGGCCATCGGCGCGGGACGCGGCGAGTTCCTGTCGGCGGACGCCTATCCGGCGCCGTCCCGGCCCGAGCCGGTTTCGCTCCGTTTCGACCGCATCGAGCGCCTGATGGGGCTGGCCTACGAACGCGCGGAGGTGCGGCGCGCCCTGGAGGCGCTGGCCTTTACCGTGACCGAAACCGGCGACATGCTGCACGTGCAGCCGCCGTTCTGGCGCCGCGACGTGACGACGCCCGCCGACGTGGTGGAAGAGGTGGCGCGCTTGATCGGCTATGACCGCATCCCGAACACCCTGCCCACCGGCGGCGTGACGGACGTCGTGCCGGGCGAGCTTGACCCCCGCGACGACGAGCTGCGGGACGTCATGGTCGGCCTTGGATTCACCGAGTGCGTGACCTATGCGCTCACCAGCGAGGCCCGCCTGGCGCGGCTGGTGTCGCCCGACCTGCTGCACGCCGACCCTGAAGCGCCGCTGGGCGACCCTGAAACCTGGGAAATGGTTCACCGTTCCGCGATGAACGACGCCGGGCGCGCGCTCACCGACCGCCTGCTGCCGCTGCACTGGGCGCCGCTGCAGATCCGCAATCCGCTGTCGTCCGACGAATCAACGCTGCGCCTGACGGGTCTTTCAACGAT
>DAOUHO010000158.1:0-11611 GCA_034428595.1 Chloroflexota bacterium
ATCTAGCGGCAGATCCCCGCGGCCGTTGACCTGCCACCAGCCGGTGATTCCCGGGAGCACCGAGAGCCGCTGCCGCTGCCAGGATTCGTATTGGTCGACCACCCAGGGAAGCTCTGGCCGCGGGCCCACCAGGCTCATCTCGCCGCGAAGCACGTTCCAGAGCTGCGGCAGCTCGTCCAGGCTCGCGCGGCGGAGCAGGCGACCGACCCTCGTGACCCGCATGTCGTTGGCCGGCTTGTAAACGTCTTCGAGCCGCCGGCCGCTCTGCCGGGCGGCCTCAATCTGGGCCTCGGCGTCCGCCACCATGGTGCGGAACTTGTACATCGTGAAGAGACGGCCGTTCTCCCCCACCCGGCGCTGGGCAAAGATCACGGGGCGCCCGCTTTCCAGCCAGACGGCCAGCGCAGACAACGCCATCACCGGCGCCATCACCACCAGGGTCACGAGTCCGAGCACCAGGTCAAAGGCCCGTTTGACCACTCGATCGAAGCCGGTGATCTCGGGCGCGCGCACGCTGATCATCGGGATGCCCCAGGTGTCCTCGGCCATGGTGCGCCCGGGCATCAGGTCAAAGACGTCGGGGACCAGGCGGATGCGCACGTCGGCACGCTCCAGCGCCAGCACGGACTCACGCAGCCGGCTGTGGGCGTGCAGCGGCAGCGCGATGATTACGTCGTCGGGCCCATGCCGTTCCACAAGCGCCGGCAACTCCTCCACCAGTCCAAGCACCGGACGTCCATTCAGCGTCGTGCCCTGCTTTTGCGCGTCGTCGTCGGCGAATCCCAGCACCTCGTAGCCTGACCATGGCCGGTCGATGATGAGCCGGGACACGCGGTCGCCGACGGGACCGGCGCCGGCGATCAGCACCAGCCGCCGGGTCGCGGGCGAGAGGTGTCGCGTGCGCAGCGCCAGGTTGAGCAGCCAGCGGAAGTTGATCAGGATCGCCAGATCGAGCGCCACGAAGTAGACGAAGAGCAACCGCGACAGGAACTCGACCTTGAGCACGAAGAACGCCGCGAAGAGCGCGCCGGTGGCCAGCAGCACTGCGAAGATGATGGCGCGCGCTTCCAGCACCACGCGCATCACCCGCCGGTGGTCGTAGACCTTGGCGAAGCGCAGGAAGAACGCCCACGTGAACGCGACGATGACGTACTCGCGCGGGCCCAGCCAGTCCAGGTGCTCGGCGGGACCAAAGCCGAATGGCAGCGCGTGACGCAGCGCGTCGGCCGCCAGCAGCGCCAGCATGGTCAGAAGCACGTCGGCGATCCCGAGGAATCCGCCGACGGCGCGAGTTCGACTTAGCACGTCAGTTTGTCTGCACGAGTTCGCGGTATACCGCTGCGGTGGTGCGGGCCATGCCGTGGCGATCTTGCCGCCGCCGCATGTCGCGCGCCGCCGCCTGCGTGATGGTGCGAGCCAACGCTGGCTCTGTCAACACGCGCAGGGCCGCGCGACCCGCCGCCGGTCCATCGCCGGCGTCCACCAGCAAACCGGTGTCCTCGTCGGTTATCAGATCGCTGGTGCCGATGGCTTGCGCGCCCACCACCGGCACGCCGGCCCACATGGCCTCCATAACGGCGTAGGGCACGCCCTCCCAGCGGGCCAGGTGCAGATAGACGTCCATGGCCGGCAGCAGGGTCCGGGCGTCGGGCACGAAACCGGGACGCAGGGTGGCATGCAAGAGGCCGAGGTCCGCGAGCCGCTGCTCCACCACCGTTTGCAGCTCGCCGCCGTTGATCCACAGCAGGCGCGTTTCCGGACGCGCCGCGTGAATCACGCGGAAGGCCTCGACGATGTCCATCGGCGCTTTCTGGGCGGTGAAGCGCGAGGTCGTGCCCACCACCGGCACGTCGGGAGACAGACCTAGCCGCCGCCGAGCCTCGGGCTTGGACAGCGGCTCGAAGGGTTCGAAGCCATTGGGCACCAGGCGGACGCGCGACGCCCCCAGCAGCTTCACGGCCTCGCGGTGCTCGCCATCGGATAGGGCGATCACTCTATGGGTCATGGCGCCCAAAGCCCGCTCGAGCCAGCGCGCCATGGCGCGGCCGGCTCCGCCGGAGAAGTTCAGATAGTAGAAGCCGTGCGGGGTGTGGACGGTGCGGACGCGGTCCCACCGCGCGGCGAGCCGCCCGGTAATCCCGGCCTTGGTGCTGTGGGTGTGGACGATGTCGTAGCCGCCCTTCCGGATCAGCCGCGCCAGGCGAACGATGGTCGTCGCGTCGGCCCACGGCTTGAGCGCGCGCACCATCGGAATCTCCCGCACGGTCACGCCCGCGTCCCGCAGGTCGCTCGCAAACGACGTATCGCCGTGAGCTTCGGATCGCACCGGCGGACACGCCACCTCCACCGTCACGTCGGCCGGATCGAGCGACGTGGTCAGGTCGAACAGATGCCGCTTGGTGCCGCCGATGGTTGCCTCCATCACCTGGAGGACGCGCAGCGGCCGGTTCGGTGGCGTCAGTGTCGCTCCAGCACCGATTCGCGCAGCCACGCGTACTCGGCCTCGAGTCCCTGGCGCACGGTCGTGGTGGGATTGAAGTCCAGCTCGCGCCTGGCCTTGCTGATATCGGCCTGGCTGTGGAGCTGATCCGCCGGATTGGCGTCGGTGTAGATCAATTCGGCCGGACGGCCAACGACGTACTCCATCTCCTGCACGAATTCGTTCACCGAAACCGTCGGGCCGCTGCCGATGTTGTAGATCTCGCCGATCGGCAGCACGTCCAGCACCCGCGCCTGCGCCTCCACGGCGTCCATCACGTAAGTCAGCTCACGCGTTTGCTCGCCGTCGCCGTAGATCGTGATCGGGCGGCCCTCGGCGATGGCCTTCAGGCCGATGTGCGCCAGCATGTCCGGGCGCTGGCGCGGACCGAAGAGCGTGTAGTAGCGCAGGATCACGACCGGCAGTCCGAAAAGCTGGCGGAACCCATTGAGCACGTGCTCATCCATCAGCTTCGACATGGCGTAGAAAGCGCGGGGATTCAGGTCGTGATCCTCGGGCGTCGGCAGCTTCGGATTGAAGCCGTAGATCGATGACGTCGACGCGAAGCTGAAGAGCTCGACGCCGGACTCCAGGGCCGCCTCCGCCAACCGCTGCGTCGAGAGGCAGTTGTCGCGCATGTAGCGGCCGTAGTTGAACGCGGTCCACCCCTCGCGCACGCCGGCGCGCGCCGCGAGATGGAAGATGAACTGCGCCCGGTCCGTCAGGGGCCGCAGGTCCAGGTCCATCAGGTGACCCTCGACGGCCTCGTATTCCGGGTGCGCCAGCAGCCGGCGCTCGTTGTCCCGCTTCTGCCGGATGTCGTACGAGTCGGTGAACCCGTCCAGTCCGATCACGTGATGCCCCTCGGTGAGCAGGCGCTCGGCGAGGTGGGAGCCGATGAAGCCGCAGGCTCCCGTCACGAGGCTGGTTGGGCGGTTACTGGACATTCAGGGTCTTCACGTCAAGGTGGCGCGCCCCACGCGCGCCTACCCGGAAGTATATCGGCGTGACGCGCACAGCCATTTCAGGCGCGCGCACCGAGCGCCTCGTCGTACACGGCCCGTGTGGCGGCCCGCATGCGATCCAGGGCGAACGTCTCGCGAGCGCGACGCGCCGCCGCCTTGCCCAGGCGTTCGCGGTCGGCGTCGTCTCGGAGCAGGCGCGCCAGCGCTTCCGCGAATCCGAACATGTTGCCCGCCGGGACCAGGATGCCGCACTCGCCGTCGCTCACCACCTCGGGCACGCCGCCCACGGCCGTCGCCACCACCGGACGCGCGGCGGCCATGGCCTCCAGGAGCGCGAGGCCGAACCCTTCCCAGTCCGAAGCCAGCGCCACGACGTCGCACGCTGCAAGGAGGCGGCGCATGTCGCTCCGGACTCCCAGCCAGCGCACCGCGCCGTCGACCTCGATGAGATCCGCGAGGGCGCGGAGGTCGCGCTCGTAGACTTCCGACCCGAGCTGCCGTCCGCCCGCCAGCAGCAGCACGCTGTCCGGGTGTTCCCGGTGCACGCGCTCGAAGGCGCGCAGCAGCATTCCGTGGTTCTTCTGCGGGTCGAGCCGCGCCGGACACAGCACCACGCGGGCGTCCGGCTCGATGCCAAGCTCGGCGCGGGCGTCCGCTCGATCCAGCTCCGCGAACGGCGCTGCGTCGATGCCATAGCGCACCACCCGCGTCTTGGCCGGCGGCGCGCCGCCCGTGGTCACGGCCCACTCGCGCACGGCGTCCGAGATGCCGATGGTGAGGTCCGGCAACCGCGCGGTGCGCCGGTGGAGCCGGCGCCAGACCGGGTGCTCCAAGCGAGCTTCCAGGTTGTGCTTGGTCGCCACCAGTCCGGGAACGCGGGCCATTCGACCCGCCAGCGCCCCGTACATATCGGCGCGCAGCAGATGCGTGTGCACCACGTCGTATCGGCCGCGGATGAGGGCGGCGGTCAGCTGGGGCAGCCGCGTCCATCCCCAGGGCCCGGCCATGGGCACGTGGCGCACCCGCCCGGCCAGACGTTCGGCGTCCGCGCGCAGGTCGTGGTCGCGGAAATAGATCACGTCCTGCCGCACGCCGTCCGAGGATTCGGCGAGCAGCTGCAGCAAGTGCCGCTGCGCTCCGCCCACGGCGAGCGACGAAATGACGTGGACGATCCGGCGCGGGGCCGTCATGCGGCGGCGATCAGCGCCTCGTAGCGCGCCAGCGTCCGTTCCACCTGACGATCCAGCGTGAACCACTGCGCCACGCGCTGCCGTCCCGCCTCGCCAAGATCCCGAGCGAACGCCGGGTCTTCGACGATGAGCGAAAGCCGGTCGGCGAGGCCCATGGTGTCGTCGGGGTGCACGGCGAATCCCGTCTCGCCGTCGGGGACGATTTCCGGTCCGGCGCCGAGCGTCGACGCGATCACCGGCGTTCCGGCGGCCATCGACTCGATCAGCGTCAGGTTGAATGGGTCCGGATAGGTCGACGGCGCCAGCGTGACGTCGGCGGCGTGGTAGGCGTCGCGCAGCGTGTCGGCGTCCAGCCAGCCGGGCAGTATCAGCCGGTCGGCCACGCCCAGCTCCTGCGCCATTTGGCGCAGCTTGGGCGCGTAGCGCGGGTTGTCGCCGGCGATGACCAGCCGCGCCTCGGGGTTGCGCGCCTTCGCCAGGGCGTGCAGCGCGGCCTCGGCCCCTTTTTCGCGGCTCACGCGGGCGGCCAGCAACGCCAAGGGCGCGTCGTCCAGGCCGAGCTTCGCCCGAAACCGCTTGCCGTCGCCCTGCGCCCACCACTCGGCGTCGACGCCGTTGTGCATCACCTCGGCCCCGCCGTAGCCGTTGGCGCGCAATGCAGTCTGCAGCGCTTTGCTGATGACGAATATGTGAGCCACGTGCGACGTCATCTGACGGTTGATGGCCGTGTTGCGCGCCGGGTTCCAGCGGAAGCGCTGGCACTTGGCGCAGTTGAACCACCGCTGGCGAAAGTCGACCCGCCCGCCGCTGCAGATGAACTTGATGCAGCAGAACAGCAGGAAGTCGTGCGCGGTGTAGGCCACCGGCGCGCCCGTGGCGGCCGCCGCCTCCAGCGACGCGAACGACAGGTGCTGGTGCACGTTGTGCGCGTGCACCACGTCGGGCCGAAAGTCGGCCAGCGCGCGGCGCACGCCGCCCAGCGCCACGGGATTCATCATGGCCACCGTGTTGCGGAACCGCTCCGGATAGCTCGACTGCAGGCGCTGCACCTGCACCGGGCCGTCCGTCGTCTCGGTGGCCGCGTTGGGCCAGGTGGTCACCACCAGGACGTCGTGGCCGCGCGCGGCGAACGCGCGCGCCAGGCGCTGTGCGACCACGCCCGCCCCGCCCCGGTTCGCGGGGGGATAGGTGTCAGCCAGCAGAGCGATGCGCATAGGCGCCTTCCGAATGGAGGTCGTTGATTTTAGGAGCCCTGCGGTGGCCGCTCGCTACTCGTACGGACGCCCACCCTCGGGCACGTCGCGACCCTCGTCGAGGTCCAGGCGGTCGAAGTGCCGCGTGATGTCGGTGCGGTGCGCCTGACCACAGTCCGCCAGGAACTCGCGAAACTCGGCCCACGTCCAGCGATCGTTCTCGTCCTCGGGCTCGGCGGCCCACATCTTCCGGTTGAAGTCTTCGATCTCGTCCGGCGTGCGCGGCGTCATATGCTCGGCGATCCAGGCCCACATGTCCTCGTCGGTCGGGCGGTCGCGCAGCGCGTCGATGAAGTCCTTGGCCGAGACGCCCAGGAACTCGAACAGACGCTCCGACCGTCCGGTCCGGGCCACGTACTCGCCCAACGTCCCCGCCAGGTCGGCCCGCCCTTTGTCGATGCTGCGCGGCAGGAACACAATCCCGCCGAGCCTGTCGTAGGGGCTGCGCGGCACGTCCTTCGTCAGGTCCATCGCGTCACTCCTTTGGCTGCAACGTCCGCGTGTGGCTGATCGTTGCGCGCACGGCCTCGCGCTCCAGGGGAACCTGGCGATAGCGCCCCGCCAGCCAGTCGCCGAACTGGTCCGCGTAGTGCGGGCTGCCCGGCTGACCCGACGGTCCCGCCGCGTCCAGCGACCACAGCCGGGCCGGCGACTCCGCCAGGTCCACGATCAGTCGATAGTTGGCGCCGCCGGTCGATTCGAATTCCGGCGACGACCCCGTGTTGCACACGACGAAGCCGTTGCCGCTCGCGGGCTCGCCCCCTCGGTCCAGCAAGCGCCCCAAGTCGCCGCGGTCCGATAGCAGGTGGGGCAACCGCACCTGATGCAGTGCGCCCCAACTCCACGCGGACATGTCGTCGCCGAGCCGCCCGGTGAGCAGATCGAGCGCGCGGACCATGGCCGACCGCGCCGCCGCGTCGCGCGCCTCGGCCGAGGCGAACCATCCCGCGTCGTCGTCGGCCAGCAGGCCCAGCGACAGGGTGCCGATGCCCCCCGCCACGAAGGCGGCCGGATCGCCCGCGGCCAGCGCCGACGCGTCCGCCGAGAAGCGTTCCGAGGCCACCGCTTCGTCCCATTGCTGGTGGAAGGCCTCGAAGATCGCCGCCGGAGCGCTATCGACGTCCATGCGGCAGTCCCAGTCGCGCAGCGCCGCGGCGGCCGCCTGCAACCGCGCGTCGCCGCCGTCGAGGATTTCTACCAGCGCCTGCACCGCGTTGACCGCCCGCAGCGACAGCGGGTCGTATTGCATTGCCGCCATGTCCTCGCGGGTGTGGGCCTCGCGCGACTCGATCATCTGGCGGATGCGCTGCGCGCGGTAGCCGCTCGGCGAGGTGTTGGACAGCGGATATGGATAGTCCGACGGCGCCGGCAGGTTGTTGGCCGTCGCCACCCAACCGCGCTCGGGGTCGCGCACGCTGGGCATGCCCTCGAACGGCATCATGCCCTGCCAGGCGTCGGCCGGGTCCCAGCCGCGACGGTAGCCGCGTTCCACCCGCGACCGCAGCGGCACCTGGCCCGTCGCCCGGTAGCCGAAGGCGCCGTCGATGTCCGCGAGCACCATGCTCAGCGTCGGCGACACCCAGCCCCGCAGGGCGTCCTCGAGCTCGGCGCACGAGCCGGCCAGGTTCCACTCCAGCAACGCCGTCGGCCAGGCGCAGGGCAGCGCCCCGGCCCAGCGCAGCGACACCGGCCCGGTGCCTTGGGCGAAGCCCGGCAGAATCCGATCGACGATCGGGCCGTTGCGCGAGGAACGCACCACCTCCTCGCGCACGCCCTCGCCGCGCACGGTGATGGCTTCCACCCGCTCGCGCGCCGGCTCCCATTGGCCGTCGTAGAGGAAAGCGCCGGGATGCGCCGGGTCGGTGCGCTCCTGGTAGAGGTCGCGCTGCGAGCTGATGTTGTTGGTGATGCCCCAGGCGACGCGCAGGTTGCGACCGAAGATGATGCCCGGCGCTCCCGCGTATCCGGAGCCCGCGACGTTGAACCGTCCGCCCACCAGGTGCGCCTGATACCAGCAGCCCGGCGAGCCAAAGGCGATGTGCGGATCGCTGGCCACCAGCCCGCCGCCGGACGCGCTGCGGCTCGGACCGACCACCCAGTTGTTGCTGCCGGTGCAGTCGTCGACCCCGCCCAGCGCCGGCGCCAGCGGGTCCGCGCCGCCGCCCGCGCTCGCGTACTCGCCGGGGTGCAGGATCGTCTCGGCGATCGCCTCGGCGGTCATGAAGGCGCGGTACAGCGGACCGTCGCCCAGGACGCGCCGCGCCACTTCGGGAACGGCAATGACCGGAAACCGCCCCGTGAGATACCAGCGAAACTCACCCAGCAGCGCGATGGAGTCGAGCGGCCGCCAGGGCTCCGGCCGGTAGTCCAGCAGATCGAACTCGATGGGCAGCCGGTCGCGGCACTCCTCGATAAACGCATTCACGCCCGCCGCGAAGGCCTCATAACTGGCGGCCGTCTCGGCGGGCAGGCGCTCCGTTTCCTCTTCCGCGATCCGATGCAGCCCGACCGTGCGCACGAGCAGGTCGTAGTCGAACGCCTCGGGACCGAGGACTTCCGCCAGCCGCCCCAGCGCCCGCCGTCGCAGATAGTCCATCTGAAACAGCCGGTCCTGGGCCATCGCGTAGCCGTAGCCCACGAAGAGGTCGGACTCGTTTTCGGCGTAGACGTGCGCCAGGCCGCTGGCGTCGCGCTGGATCTCGACCGCCGCGCCGACCGGTCCCGACATCCGCCCCTCGGTCGCTGCCAGCCGGCTCTCGAGCTCCTGGTTCCACCAAACCTCGAACTCGGCGTCACTCAGCCCGGCGGCGGCGCGGACCGCGTCAATCGACTCGCCGCGGCCCAACTGGTGCAGGATCCGGCGCGAGTCGATAGTCATGGCTCTACTCCCAGGCGTATCCGTATAGGCGAGATCGAAGCAGGTGGAAGCGCACCGCGCACTCGTCCAGCGGAGAGACATCACCGCCGGTCCAGCGCGCCGGCGCGGCGGTGGAGTCGCCGCGCCAGGGGATGAAGTCGTCCTTGCCGAAGCCCTCGACGACGTTGCCGTCCGGGTCCAGCAACTCCGCGTGCAACTCACCCTCGGCCACGGTCGACGTGGCGGCGTTGAGGACCAGTTGCTTGCCGCCGACCGGCAACGCGTGCGTCGTCAGCGTGCCCGCCACGTCGCCGCCGGGGCCCGAAACCGCCGCCCAGTAGCGGTTGACGGCCCAACTGGCGCGGCAGATGGCGGAGAAGAACGGCCAGATCGTCGGACCCTTGGCCGCCGGGTCGCCGTGCAAGCCCTCGGTGCCCGAGAAGTACACGTAGTGTCGCCCGTTGTGCTCGACCATGTGGTGCGAGGGCCACAGCATGCCGCCGCCGTAGTCGCCCAGCGCCCCGACCGCAACCGCCGGCAGGCGCACGCGCCGGTCCCAGATGCGACCGTCGGCGCTGCCGCCCAGCTGCAGCTCGATGGTTTGGGTGCGATTGAGGTAGATGGCGATCACGCCGATGTACCCGCTCTGCACCGGCGTGACACAGAGCTCCATGATCTGGACGTCGTGCGGGTCGTAGATGTCGGGCTGGATGATGGTCTCGAAGGGACTCCACTCCGAGCCGTCGGGGCTCGTGCGGCGCGCCATCACCCGGCGGCCCTCGGCGAAAACGTCGTACGCCACCAGCCCGCCCGGGTGCGCCGGCTCGCCCAGCTTGTGCGTCGCAAAGTACGTGCCGTCCGCGTCGCGGAAGACGTAGGTCGTGTCCGCCGTGTGCTTGGGGTTCTCGTAGGGGATCACCAGCCGCACCCCGGGCACCGCCACTTCGAGCACCGGGCCTTCGCTCGGCGTCCAGTTGATGCCGTCCGGCGAGAAATAGCGATACATCCCGCGCGCCTGCGTCTCGCCCGGCGGCGGCGGAGGCAGCCCGCGAATGTGCCCCGGTCCCCCGCCGATGGTGTTGCTGGGATCGCGCATCACGAACATCTCGTAGCGGCGGTCGGGCTCGGCGTCCGGGTCGATCATCACCGAGCTGTACATGCTCGGGCCGCCGGAATCGAAGTCCAGCAAGATGTTGGTGCGCGGGTATCCGGGCTGCGGGCACAGATCCAGCTCGGGACGGGTCCACTCGACGCCGTCTTCCGAGGTCAGGTAGGTCACGCGCCGGTAGTTCTCGAAGTATCCCGCCGTCAGCGGCGTCGACACGTGCCAGGCCTTCCACAGTCCGTCGATCGGATCGTGCGCGAAGGTGCCGTGGGCGAATACCGAGCCGCTGTCCCAGGGCATGGCCGGCGTCACCAGCGGGTTGTTGGAGTCCAGCTCGCCCAGCTCCTGCCGCCAGGCGAGCATGTGCTGCTCGGCGACGTCTTCGGCCAGGATCATCGACAGGCAGTCGGTGCGCCGCTTGACGCTCGTGGGAAACGAGAAGGCCATGGTCGTCCCTCTGGGGGCACCGCAACGTCTCGGCGCGGCGAGCGAATCTAGCAGAAACCCTCAGCGGCGCCCCGTGATACGTTGCGCCTGACTGGCCGACGGTGAGGATTGGGCCCATCGACACGGTGCGCGTCGGCATGGTGGGTGCGGGCGGCATGGCCAACGTCGCCCACTACCCGTCGCTGGCGGCAATGCCCGACGTGGAGATCGTCGGCATCGCCGAGCTGAACGCCGAGCGGCTGCAAACCACGGCCGACACGTACGACGTGGCCGGGCGCTACAGCGACTACCGCGAGCTCGTCGCGCGCGAAAGGCCCGACGCGGTCTACGCGATCATGCCGCCGCAGTACCTGCACAACCTCGTGGTGGACCTGCTGGAGCTGGGCGTCCACGTGTTCGTGGAGAAGCCGCCCGCCATCACCACCTACCAGACCGAGGCGCTCGCCTGGTACGCCGACCGCCACGACCGTCTCTCCATGGTCGGATTCAACCGGCGCTACATCGAGATGCTGCGCCGCTGCCGCGCGGCGATCACCGAGCGGGGTCCGCTGCACCAGTGCCTGGCCGGGTTCCACAAGTTCGAGGGAAGTGCCGACGGCTATGGATATGGCCGCGGCGCCGGTTCGCACCTCACGACCGACATCGTCCACTCCGTGGACACCATGCGCTGGATGGCCGGCGGCGAGGTCGTGTCGGTCGCCGCCGACAACCGCGCCGTGGACATGCCGTTCGTCAACAACCACAACGCCCTCGTCACCTTCAGCACCGGCTGCGCGGCCATCCTCACGGCCTCGCGGCGATCCGGCCGGCGGGACCATTACTTCGAGATGCACGGGCAAGGCGTCTCGGCCTTCGCCGACGACCAGTGGCGCGCCGCGATCTATCGCGACGGCGCCGCCGAGGGCGAATCGGTCGACGCCGCGGCGGTCGGCGGCGGGTCGGAGGTGATCTATCGCTTCGGCTTCTTCGCCGAGAACCGGCACTTCATCGACTCGATCAAGGCCGGCCGGCAGCCCGACACGTGCTTTGCCGACGCGGTCAAGACCATGGACCTGGTCGACCGCATCATGCAGTCGCAGATCTAGGAGGCCTGCCCCTGTCTCGGCCGGAGGCTTTGCGTACCCGTCGATCACCGTAGGGGCAGCCCTCGTGGCTGCCCTCTGCTCCTCAAGGACTACTTGCGGGCGCCCACAAGACACCCCAGGTGCGTAAGGTGTCAAGCCGCGAGGGCGTCGTGGTGCTGGCGGTGGTCCCAGGCCGTGGCCTCGTGGTAGGCGGTGCGGGTGCGCAGGCAGCCATGCAAGTAGCCCACGAG
>DAOUHO010000159.1:0-3971 GCA_034428595.1 Chloroflexota bacterium
ACCAGCCGCGAGCCCTGCCCGGCATGGCGCCGCTCCCGGCGCCGGCGGGCACGCGCCTGATCAACGACACGAACCTCTGGCACACGGCCATGCCCAACCCCCCGCCACGCCCGCGCCGCCTGGTGTGGGTGGTCTACAAGTGGTCCACCCAGGTTTACGACGTGCGCCCCGAATGGCATCACACGCCGGAGTTCATCGCCCGTCAGACTGATCCGGTGCGGCGGGCACTGCTGGGGTGCACGGACTAGCTTGGATTCCAGTCAGGCCTGCGCCCGATGTGGCGTCGACTTGGGAAGAGGGCGGGCCAAGCATTGGGGGAACGCGGTTCAGATTCGTGTCTCAGCCCAGCGAACCACCGTTTCCGCAATCTCAAGTGCGTCCGCGTACTCTTTCTCGGACACGGGTTCGGCGATGGCGGGATAGCGGGTGGTCGTGGCGTACGGGTTGAGCCTTTCGGCCTGACGAATGGTCTCGGGCTCGGTTTCGCCGGCGTCTTCAAGCAGAGTCAGCAACAGGCCCAGGTCGTGCACGTACGGGAAATCGATCCCACGAGCAAGCAACACAGCCTTGATGGCTTTCTCGGCTGCCTGCTGAGCGTCGAAGCATAGGTCTTCGAGGTAGACGCCTGGGCTGCGGTTCGCGGCCTTAGACAGATTGCTCCGAGCTCGGTTCAGCCATTCCCGTGGATCGTCGGGCGCGAATCGCTCAGGCGGCTTCATAGACCACCGCGCCCTCGAGAAGGGCCGGTTTGATCACCAGTGCGTGGCTGTCCTTGTAGCGTTCGACATGCGCCGGTGCGACGACGATCGCGTCGACGGCCACCCGCACCCCGCGCAGCTCACGGTAAATCCGTGCCGCGAGGTCTCGGGTAGCCTCAGTTTCCTTGACGACAAGCAGATCCACGTCGCTGTTGGCGCCCATTTCGGCCCGCGCGGCGGATCCGAAGAGAATGATCTTCTCGGGCTGAGCCACTTTCACAACACGCTGAACGATGTCATTCAGGGTTTCGTGGTCGAGAGTCTGGTTCTTCATGGATGGCTCGCTCCAGCAGAGGCGGCCAGCGCTGCTTCGCCATCATACGGGTGTCCGAGTGCCGAATTGGCCAGGCGCGGGAGGGAGGATCCGTGGCGTACCTGCCGCTCCGAGCTGCTGACGGTCGTGCGAGTCTCAGCAGCATCCCGAGCGATCCTCGCTTGAACGTCCCCTGTAGGCGACATGGAAGCCGCAGAGGCTTGAGACACGGCCGACGGGTGAGCGTCTATCGACCAGGTCGGATTTAGGCTCGGCGTTTCCAAGGCGTGGTGGTGTCGAGCGTGTCGGCGAGCGATTCCAGTTCCCGCCGGTGCTCCTCGCCGACGGGAATCCCCTCAACCGCGTAGCGCCGCGCGCGCTCGGCCTCCGGCGCGCCGGCGAATTGGGCCTTCGAGAATCCCGGCAGCGGCGCCAGGTCGGCGATGCGCTCCGCCAGCACGTCCATCTGCCGCCGAAACTCCGCCGGGTCAAGGAACAGGTCGATGCGGAACATCATGAACACCGTGGCCTGGTGCGCCGAGGGGAAGCGGGGCGGCGGTGCATCGGTCTCCTGCGGCACACCGGCTAGGATGCCGCCCCACGCTTGGGCGATGTTGCCCAGGCCGATGCAGCGAAAGATGGTGCCGGGGATCCAGTCCTCGAGCTGCTCGCGGTGCGGCGATGAGCGCAGGTCGTACACGGGCGAGAAGTCGACGACCAGCGGGTCGGCGTCGCCCGCCGGAGCGCTGAAGCACATGGGCGAGCCCACCGCCGAGCTATAGACCGGCATGCCCGGCTCCATCTTGAGGCGCGCGCCGCCGGTGACGAAGCACAGCAGGTCGTGCGGCAGCGTCATGCGGGCGTAGACGCCGGCGGCGCCGATGTGACCGTGATTCCTGGTGACGGCCACGGCGATGCCGACCTCGCGCGCCTTGTCGATCGCCCGCTCGGTCGCCAGGTGCGCGGCGAAATACCCCAGCCCCCCGTCGCCGTCGACGGTGAGGCTCACCGGTGTCTCGCACGTGACGCGCGGCTCGGGCGCCGGGTTGAGCCGACTCTCGCGAAACTCGTCCGCATAGTGGGCGATCATCCGCGTGCCATGCGAGTGCACGCCACGCAGGTCGTTGCCGGTCAGCAGCTCGGCAAGTTGGCCGGCGTGACCGTCCGGCAAGCCCAACGCCAGCGCCGCCTCGCGCACGAATTCCCGCAACCGCTCCGCCGGCACCGAGATATGCCGCTCCGGCGGCAGGTTGAGCTTGTATACGGGCGGTCCGTCAGTCATCGAGCCACCTTACGGCTAGGCCCGTGACCGCGGGTGCCGATCTGGCCACCTTGCCATTTGTCAACGCGACGATGTAGCACCTCGTGTCGATCGGCGCCGCGTGCGAGGGGCCTATGTGCCGCCTGGGGGCACCGCGTGCGCGGCGGCGAGGCGGGCGCGGACGACGGGGAGGACGACGAGGCTCAGGCCGAAGAATACGGCCATCATGGCGAAGACGGCGCGGTAGCCGAAGAGGTCCAGCGCGATGCCGGCGGAGAGCGTGGCCAGGCCGTCGCCGCCGGCGGTGGCGACGTTTGAGAGGCCCATGTAGAGGCCCGGCGCGCGCTGGTCGGGAATCAGGTCGATGGCCACCGCCCAGTCCGCGGCCGTGAAGAGGCCGACGCCGACGCCCAGCACCGCGGCGAAAATCACGACCTGCACGAAAGACTGTGAGGTCATGAGCACGGCGGCGGCCAGGAGTCCCAGCCCGGCGGCCGCCGCCACCAGCCGCAGCTTGCCGTAGCGGTCGGCCAGCCATCCTGCCGGGACAGTGGTGATGAGCGCCGTCAACAGCACTGCTGCCAGGACGATGGTGGTCTTGAACTCGGCGTCGCTCTCGGCCAGGCCGCCGTCCACCTGGTCGCCCTTCAAGAAGAGCTGGATGAAGTTGTCCATGGCCTGCAGGCCCATGAAGTAGAGCAGCCGGGAGAGCATGAGCCAGGCGAAGGCCGGCCGCTGGGCCAGCTCGCGCAGCCGCAGTCGAACCTCGTGCAGGAGTCCTTCGAACGGAACCGCCTCGGGCGGTCGCTGCTCGCGAACGGCGAACCACGCGGCGATGGAGAAAACGGCCAGCACGACCATGATGGTGAAGAGCGCGGGAGCGAAGAAGGGGTTGGGCTCCTGGCCCTCGGCGGCCATGCTGAGCCACATGCCGGCGACGCCCGCGCCGACGAGCGTGCCCATGAGGTTGGCCAGCCCGAAGAACCCCGAGGCGCGTCCGCGGGAATCGGTCGGCACCTGGTCCGGGATCACGCCCTGATAGGGACCGTGAGCGATGTTGGCGGCGATCTGGAGCAGCACCATCGCCACGAACAGCAGCCCGTAGTTGGGCGCGTAGGCCACGAACAGCAGGCAGGGAATGGCCGCGGCGATGCCCGCCGCCATGAGAGGCCGCCGCCGGCCCCAGCGCAGGCGCGCGCGGTCGCTGACGGCGCCGGCCATGGGCTGGACCAGGATGGCCACGATGAGGCCCACCACCACGATGGCGCCGATGGCGGTGCCCTTGATCTCATCGTCGACTAGCTCCGGCACGCGGGTCGGCAGCAGCTGGATGTTCATGCCGCCCCACAGGAACGACAGGCCGAACCAGAAGAGGCTGATGCGAACGAGGAAGAACGCGGAGCGGCGGGCGATCTCGGCGCCGCGGCTCATGGGGCTACCGCGGGGCCGAGCGAGGGTGCTGAGTCGTCACCAAAGCGGTATACAAACAAGGTCCGCCCCGAACCATCGACCCACATCACCGCCAGATTAGACGAGTCGCCGTCGGCCGTCACGTAGACCAACGCGCCGCCGTCCGGGGTCCACACCGGAGCCCGATCGCCGAGCGTGTATCTGAACTCGGACAGCGGGAGCACGATGGCGCCCGTGCCGTCGGCATTGATGATGGCGACGTGCGGCTGGCGCTCGCGGATGGTCGCGT
>DAOUHO010000160.1:0-17189 GCA_034428595.1 Chloroflexota bacterium
CAAGAAATGTGTGCTTCGGATTGGAACAAAAATGCCGGCGCGCCTCTCGATCGACGACTTGTTCCAGATTCGCTATCCAACCTACGACGTGCCGCCACGCCTTTCGCCCGACGGCCGGTCGTTGGCGCTGACCGGGTTTCCGGCCGTTGCATCTCAGGGGGACGGCAGCGCGGACGAATACGACGCGCACCACACGCCGATGACCGCTGTTGGCAGCCGGATTACCGTCGTGGACCTGGCAACCGGCGCCCTCTGGGAGCCGTTTCCCCGCGCCGAAGTTTCCTGGGGCGCGCAGTGGTCCCCCGACGGCTCGATGCTGGCGGTGTACGTGGTCATGGGCGGCCCGTCCTGCCTGGGCATCCTGCACCTGGCCGATCGCCGAGTGCAGCTCGTCCGGGAGGCGGAGGTCCGACCCTTCTTCGGATTCGAGCTGCCCGTTTGGACCCCCGACAGTCAATCGGTCGTTGTGAAGCTCTGGCCGGCCGACGAGGCGTGGCTTGGCAACGGACACGCCGCCGCGCCGAGCGCCACGGGCGCCGTGGTGCTGTCGCACGATCCCAGCGCCCAGGCGGACGACGGCGCGCTTAATCGCCTGATCACGGATCGCTACGGCTGTGACTTCGGCGTTGTCAATGTCGAGACGAGCGAGGTGCGGAGACTCGGCGACAACTGGCGCATCATCGGCGGCTGGCGCATGTCGCCAGACGGCCAAGCGGTTGCCGTCCCCCTAATCGTCAACGCGGAGGCGGCTCGCCTGCAGTTCTACAGCGACCTGATGGTGGTGCCGCTTGACGGTTCCAAACCTCGAGCAGTGGCGCGCCGCGTGACCTTCCGCTACGGCCAGAGCTTCAGCTGGTCGCCCGATGGCGTGCGGATTGCGTTTGCGACTGCCGACCGGCGACAGCCCGACGGCACACCGCCACGCGGCCGCCTCTTCGTCGCCGACAGCCAGGGCCGGCAGCCGCCGCTCGACGTGTCCGCCGACGCCCCGGACGACCTGAGCCAAGCCTTTGAGCACCCGCGCTGGAGCGCAGTCGGCGACCGAGTGTTTTGCATGGTGGCGGATGGCGTCTGGAGCTTCCACAGCGACGGCTCGGGCGCTCGCAAGCACGCCATTGGCTCCGGCAAAGTGCTAACGAGCTGGATTCAGCCGCCGGACGATCAAGTCCTGCGCACGTCGGTGGGCGGCGCCCTGCCGCTGCTGATGCGCGACTCGACGTCCCAGTCGCTCGAGACAGCCTCCATGGATCTCACGAGCGGCGACATCGTGACGCGCTCGGTGCTGCAAAAGACCTACGTCGCCAGGGGCCCAACGCTGGGAATGGATGTCGATTGGGATGAGCAAGCGGCCTATCTACAGCTGGACGGCGCCGAGCATCCGCCAGAGCCGTGGCGACTCGACTTCACGACCGGCGAATCCAGCCGGTTGGCGTCGCTGAATCCCGGCCTCGAGAACGGGCAGACGGGGTCCCGTCAATCAGTCGAGTACCTGGACGCCGATGGAGAGCGACGCCGGGCAACCATGTTGCTGCCACCCGGCTACGTCGAGGGGGAGCCGCTGCCGATGATTGTGATTGTCTATGGCGGCCTCATGGCCTCGGAGCGCATCCATAGCTTCGGAATGTTCCGCTGCCTGTCCTTGGCCGACGGCCACCTCTATGCATCGCACGGATATGCCGTACTCGTGCCCGACATTCCGCTTGGGACGCGCGATCCCCGTCGCGGTATCGCGCGCAACGTCCTGCCCGCCGTCAACCGTGTCGTCGATTTGGGAATCGCCGATCCGGAGAGTATTGGCGTCTTGGGGCACAGCTACGGCGGGTACAGCGTGCTGGCCCTCATCACCCAGACCGAGATGTTTGCCGCGGCCATCTGTTCGGCCGGCGCCGTCAACCTGACCAGCTTCTATGGGGCCTTAAGCGACGCCGGCGACACCTCGTGGCTTGGGTGGTGCGAAAGCGGGCAGGCACGACTGGGAGGAAGTCTCTGGGAAAGTCGCGACGCCTACATCGAGAATTCGTCGCTGTTCTACCTGGACCGCGTGACGACTCCGCTGCTGCTGCTGAGCGGCGACGGCGATCCCGGCGCATTCACCCAGGCGAGCGAGACCTTCAGCGCCTTGCGCCGGCTGGGCCAGCGCGTCGAGCTCCGCAACTACCTGGGCGAGGGCCATTGGCCCGGCATGTGGTCCGCATCAAATCTGCGCGATGTGCTCGTCCGCACCATTGACTGGTTTGACGAGCACTTGAAATCGGAGTGCGCCGTCAAGGTCTGAGTGATCGCGGGTCGTCGGGCTCGCGATCTCACCGCCAGGGTCCCGTCGAGTGCCGCCGCGGGCCGCACAACAAGCATGGCAGAGTGGCACGCCCGGAGGGATTCGAACCCCCGACCCCTGGTTCCGAAGACCAGTGCTCTAATCCGCTGAGCTACGGGCGCTTGGCGGCGTGACGATTCTAGCGAGGTGCGCGACCACTCCGGCGGATTCGCCCTCCGGCCGGCGCGCTATCCGGCTACGGGTTCCCCTTCGCCGATCTGGGCGGGAACATAGGATTCAGCGTCGCCCAGCGTCTCGAACGGGCCTTCGGTCCACCGAACGGGATCGACGGCGGCGCCGGCGACGTACATCTCCCAGTGGATGTGGGGACCGGTTGAGCGTCCGGTTGAGCCCACCAGACCGACCGTGGCGCCGCGCTCGACCACCTGACCGAGCAAGACCGAAAAGTCGTGCAGGTGATAGAAGAGCGTATAGACGCCGAAGCCGTGATCCAAGATGACCGTGTTGCCGCGGATCGTGAGCGGTCCGACAAAGGCGACGCGCCCTCGATTGGGCGCCGGGATCGGAGCTCCGGTCGGCGCCGCGTAGTCGACGCCCTCATGCACCGACATGAACGATCCCGGCTGCAGGGTGCGGCGCTCGCCGTAGGGCGAGGTGACCCGCCCGCTGCTGGGCCGCTGGAACGGTCCGGTCCACAGCGGTCCCCCGCTCACCCGCTGGACGATGGCGTAAAGAAACTCGCGCTCTTCCTGCGCGACCGCGTCGTCGAGCAAGTCTTCGTGGCTCTCGGGTATACGGAACTCGGCGGACGGGAACGGACGCTCCGCGAGCTCGACGGATATGTCGACCATGCGCTCGCCGACGCTCACCTGCAGGGCCTGCGGGCCCGTCATGGCAGTGGAGGCCGTCCCAACCACGGCGTGCCATGTGCCGTCACGGCAGAGCAACGGTGCGGCTTGCCCATTCCAGGTCACCGACACGCCGGCGGCCGCCGTGTTGACGCGAATGCCGATCGCGTCGCCCTGCTGCGGCAACTCGGCGTCGATCGTCACCAGGTCCGCATCGGGGGGCGGAACGTGGGGGTCGATGGGCGTGATCGCCGCCGCCGGAAACAGGCCGGCTTCCTTGGCCAGATCACCCGAGTTGGCGAAGACGACCTGGCCGGCGCGGGCCCACGGCACGTCCACGAGCCACTGTTGCAGCACGGCGCGCTGGGTCCGCATCGCGACCATGCTGCCGAAGTCGCCGTAGGCGATGGGCAGCCCGAGACGCGTGAGCCAACTGGGCACGGCGAAGTAGGCGTCGCGAATGGCCGGATTCACGTCCAGCAGGGCCAGGTGGTTCTCCATGATCTGGGAGAACGGCACGCCGGCATCCTCGGGCAGGGTGGCGTGCCGGGGGACTTGCCGGAACGATTCCAGCCAATCGTCGTGGCCCTCTCGATTCATGACGTCCATGGTGTTGGCCACGTTGACGCCGTCCTTGGACGGGTCCCACTGCAGCACCATCTTCTGGAACGCTTGCACCAGAAAGCCATGCAGGAGGAAGCGGTGCGAGACGGGGTAGCCGACGACCTGGATGCCGCCGAGCTCCTGAAACGCCGTCCAGAACTTGGCGGCGTCGTCGTCCCGCACGGCGTAGCCGCCGCCGGTGTCGCTGCCCGTCTGGGTAAAGAAGTGGCCGCCGTTGATCGTGAAGTCAGCCCCGTAGCCGCAGGCGGTACCGAACGGCACCTCGGGCACCTCAGCCGCCAGCGGCAATGGCAGCGCGGCCAGCGCGAGGGCGAGGACAAACGCCACGGCCACACGGCGCATGGCGGACCGAGCGTGGGGGGATTTCACAGGCGATTAGCCTAGCATCGGAACGGCTGCGGCACCGGCGATGAAACGTCGGCGCACTCCCAGCGTGACGCGCCGCCGCACGCCCGCAACTCTGGCACTCTTGGTCGCACAACATGGACGGCGACGCACCCGTGAGGCAGCGCGGATTCCGATGGCGGGTGGGCGGACTGGCTCGGACAGCGCGGAGCATTGCGGACTCTGCGCGGCGCGCCCAGGACCACGTCGGGGGAACCGTTGAGTCGACCACCGACGCAACGATGGCGCGGATCGAAGCCCACTCGCAGCTCCGTGTGCTGTACCTGACGGCGGACCGCTTTGGCACGCAGCAGCTCCCGACGTTCGCCGCCGCCATCAGCTTTCAAACCTTTGTCTCCCTATTTCCGCTCATTGGCTTCATCACGGCCATTGCGGCGTTTTTGGTGGAGCCCGAAGTATTGGTGCAATTCGTCACGGACCAATCCGGAGACCTGGCCCCCGGGGCGGAGGCATTCCTGGAAAGCACGCTGCCGTCCATGGCCGCCATCCGGGAGAGCGTCGGTCTCATCTCGCTCGTCGCGCTCTTGTGGACCGGCAGCAATCTGTTTGGCGCGCTGCGTCGCGGTCTCGACGCGGCGACCGGCGCGACCCGGCGGCGAACCTTCGTGCAGGGCCGAGCGATGGATCTCGCCACTGCAATGGCCGCCGGCGCGTTGCTCGCAACTTCCGTGACCGTCACCGCCGTCCTGACGTTTCTGCTGCAGTCGGAGCTGCTCGGAGGCGATTCGCCGCTTGCCTGGTTGGGATGGCTGCTGCGCTGGCTTGGCGTGCTCCTTCCAATCCTCTTTGCCACCGGCGTGTTCGGGCTGATGTATCACCTGGTTCCGGCCGAGCGCCTGGCCTGGCGTCCGGCGCTGGCGGGCGGACTGGTGGGCGCCGTCGGGTTCGAGATCGGGAAGAATGCCTTCGTTTGGTACACGGCCAACTTCGGCTCGTTCAATGCGATCTACGGCCCGATTGCGACGATTGTCTTGCTGCTGATCTGGATCTACTTCAGCAGCATGATCTTCCTGGCCGGAGCGGCGTTCGGTTCGGCGGTATCCGCGGCGATGGAGCCCGGCGAGCCCCCCGAATCCGGCGGTGCAGATTAGGGCGCTGCCGAGACGTTACATCCGTTACTCATGGCACACATGTGTCACGAGCGCGGCGACCAGTCGACCGGAGGCGCGAGCGCGGCGTTGTAGGGTAGTCAATCGGGATGGCTCACATCGCCCTCAACGCGCTGCCGGTATTCACCGAAGCCACGTTCCGCAACGCTGGCGTGAGCCGCTTCACCGCGCGCCTCATCGATGCCGTGCTCGAGGCTGACGCCACGCACCGGTATTCGGTCTTCCTCAATGACCGCGTGCGCGAGCCGCCGTTTCGCACCCGGCCCGACGTCCACCTGCGGCGCACGCGGCTCCCGACGTCGCGCACCTGGGTGCGGATTCTCTGGGAGCACCTGGTGGCGCCGGGGCGCCTCGCCCTGGCCGGCGCCGATGTCGTGCACTCGTTTCTGAACGTCACGCCGCTGGCCGCGCCGGGACGGCATGTGGTGGTGGTTCACGACCTCTCCTTCTTGCGGGCGCCCGAGACCCACCCGGCCCACCGGCGGTGGTACCTGCATGCGGCCACCCGGTTGTCCACCCGACGAGCGAGCGCCGTGCTGGCGGACTCCAAGTCGACGCGCCACGACCTCATCGAGCTGTTCGGCGTGCCGCCGGACAAGATTTCCGTGGTCTACGCCGGGGTGGAACCCCAGTTCCATCCGCGCCCCGAGGCCGAGGTCGAGGCGTTTTGCGCGGCGCACGGCGTGCGGCGACCCTTCGTGCTCAGCGTGGGCACCATCGAGCCCCGCAAGAACGTCGACGTGCTGATACGCGCGTTCGCCCGTCTGCGGCGCGAGGGCCGTTACGCGGGCTCGCTGGTGATCGTTGGAGGACGTGGATGGATGGGCGTGGATGTGCCCGACCTCATCCGAGCGGCACAGGTGGTCGATCACGCGCGATGGCTCGGTTACGTCGATCAATCGGAGCTTCCCTTTTGGTACAGTGCAGCGGACTTGCTGGTGTACCCCTCCAGCTATGAGGGGTTTGGCATGCCACCGCTTGAAGCCATGGCCAGCGGCACGCCGGTGATCACGTCCAACCGGTCGTCCTTGCCGGAAGTCGTGGGAGACGCCGGGATCACTGTCGAGCCTCGGGACGATGCCGCCCTGGCCGACGCCATGGACCGAGTCCTGCAGTCACCCGAACGCCGCGACGCCATGCGCTCGCGGGGCCTCGTCCAAGCCCAGCGATTCAGCTGGCGATCGGCAGCTGAGACATGTCTCAACGCGTATCAGAGCGTCCTGAAATCGCGGTAACCGCACCGGCGCCCCCACCCCAGTCTGTGGGCCGCGCCCGCAGGACGCCGTGGCGCGTCCTCACCTCACCGTGGCTGATCGCCCTGGGAGATGTTGCCGTGCTGTTCGGCGCATTCGTGCTCGCCTACGCCCTGCGCTACGTCTGGCGCCTGGGTCCGGAACTCAACGAGTTTCAGTTCACGCCCATCGACGCCTATTGGGTCGTCGCCGGGCTATTCATTCCGATCACGGTGCTGAGCTTTTACGTGCTGGGGCGCTATTCGGGGCGGCGCAGCGTCTCCGTGCTGGACGAAATGCCGCGGATTGCGGCGGGCGTGGTCATTGGCACGGCGGCGGTGGTCTTCGTGTTCTTCGTCTCGCGGCCGCTGTTCTTCTCGCGCCTGATGTTCATGTACCTGGGGGCAGCCGGCGCCGCGGGCACGCTGGTGTGGCTGGGATTGCGGCTGGGCCTGGTGCAGCTGGTGCGCCGGGCCGGCTTTGACAACCAGCGCATCCTGGTCGTGGGCAGCGGGGTGGTGGCCAAATACCTGATGCAGCAGCTGAGCGCGTCGCCGGCAACGGGCAACCGCGTGATCGGCTACCTGGAGGAAAACGACGACCAGGCCAATGGCACGGGATTCGGCCGGTTTCAGCGGCTGGGCGACCTCGATGACCTGGAAGTGCTGATTCGAACCGAGACGATCGACGAGGTGTACATCGCGCTTTCGGCGACGACGCAGCACAACCTGCAGCCGCTCATCGAGCGTTGTCGGGTACACGGCGTGCGCTTCCGGGCGGTGCCCGATTTGCTGGAGGCACAGTTTGGCCGGATGGAGATCCACCCGTTGGCGGGGATTCCCCTGGTGACGTTGAGCGATAACGCCATCGTCGGCTTCAAATACGTGCAAAAGCGCGCGCTGGACATCGTGGTGAGCCTGCTCGGGCTCATCGTCAGCGCGCCGCTGTGTCTCGTGATCGCGATTGCCATTCGGGCGGATTCGCGCGGCCCCGTCCTGTTTCGCCAGACGCGCATCGGCAAAGACGGCGCCGAGTTCACTCTGTTCAAGTTCCGGTCGATGGTGGTGGATGCGGAGGCGCTCAAGCGCCAACTGATCGCCGGTGGTCCGCACCCCGCGCTCTTCAAGATCCGCGACGACTCGCGGCGCACCCGTGTCGGACGCGTCCTGCGCCGCATGAGCTTCGACGAGTTGCCGCAGCTCTACAACGTGCTCACCGGCAGCATGAGCCTGGTGGGACCGCGGGCGCAGGTTTCCGACGAAGTGGCCCAATACGACGACTGGGCCCGGCACCGGCTGCGCGTGCATCCCGGCCTCACCGGACTGTGGCAGGTCAGCGGACGCAGCGACCTGCCGTTCGAGGAGATGGTGATGCTCGACACGTACTACGTGGCGAACTGGGCGCTCAGCCTTGACCTGAAGATCCTGGTTAAAACGATTCCAGCCGTGCTGTCCGGACGCGGCGCATTCTGAGATCGCCGCAAGCCGCCGGTGCGCCGGAGTGAGCGTCGCCCTCGTCCACGACTGGCTCAATCAGCAGGGCGGCGCCGAAGTGGTGCTGGACCAGCTGCACGCGATGTATCCAGAGGCTCCCGTCTACACGTCGTTCTATGCCCCGGACCTCGTGGACCCCGCCTTTCGCCGCCTGGACGTTCGCACAAGCTGGCTGCAGCGGCTGCCCGGCTGGCGCACGCGGCATCAGGCCTTTCTCCCGCTATATCCGCTCGCGTTTCAGTCGATGCGGGTCCGGGACGCCGAGGTCGTGGTGAGCAACGTCAGCGCGTTTTGCAAGGGCATTCAAACCCCGCCGGGAGCGACACACGTGTGCTACTGCCTCACGCCGACGCGGTTTGTGTGGATGCCGGCGGCGTACTTGCTGCGCGAGGGCTATCCCGCCTGGCTGCCCCGAGCGCTGGCGCCGTTGCTCTGGTGGATGCGGCGGTGGGATCGCGCGGCGGCGCAGAGGGTGACACAGTTCGTCGCCATCTCGCAGGCCGTGGCCGAGCGCATCCGCCGCTTCTACGGGCGGGAGGCCCTGGTGGTGCACCCGCCCGTGCATACGACCCGGTTCACGCCCACGACCGAGGTGGACGACTACTTTCTGGTCGTGTCGCGCTTGATTCCCTACAAGCGCATCGACCTGGCCGTGCGCGCGTGCACGGAGGCCTCGCTGCCGCTTCTGGTCGTGGGCGACGGCCGCGACCTACACTCCCTGCGTCGGATGGCCGGGCCGACCGTCAAGTTTGCCGGCCGCGTGTCCGACGACGAAGTGCGACGGCACATGGCGCGCTGCCGCGCGTTCGTGTTCCCCGGTGAGGAGGATTTCGGCATCGCTCCGGTAGAGGCCCAGGCCGCCGGCCGGCCGGTGGTGGCATACGCCGCCGGCGGCGCGCTGGAGACCGTGCGCGACGGTGAGACGGGCGTGCTGTTTCCCGAACCGACCGTGGCCAGCCTGCGGCAGGCCCTGGAGCGTGTCACCGACATGACGATCGATTCCGCACACCTGGTGCAACATGCCGCGCAGTTCGACGCCTCCGTGTTTCGGGCCAAGCTGCGTCGGGCGATCGAACTGACTGTCGAGCGGGCCCACGCGCCCGAAGCGGCGCCCTAAGTGTCGTCGGCACGCTTCGGGCGAGTTCTGCAGCGCTGGTGGGTATTCATCGCCGCGGTCACCGGCGCCACGATCGTCGCCGCCATCGTCTGGCAGCTCGTGGGACCGGTGGGGTTGCGCGCCGAGGCCGAGCTCGTCCTCACGCTGAACCTGCCGGAGGAAAGCCAGAGCCTGCAGTACGGCGCCGAAAGCAGCCGGGCGCAGGCGGCGGGAATCGTGATCGAGGATCTGGCGCGCCTCACGCGCGGCCGTGAGCTGCTGCGGCTGGCGCACGCGGAGGTGATCGACGCCGGACACAGCATGGACTTCCGCACCATGTTCGAGACCATCGACGTCTACCCGCTCTCGCGCGGGCTGCGCATCGAGCTGGATTGGGGCGACGGACCGGCGGCTCAAACGCTGATTGACAGCATCGCGACGCTGCTGATTGACAACCAGAATTCCTACTACCCCACGCTGGGTGAGATCGGCACGCTGCGGCTGATCGACAAGACCAATGAGCCCGAGCGCCCGCCGCGAGCGCTGGCGGCGCTCGACGTGGTGCTCAAGTCGGCGGTGGCGCTGATTCTGGCCGTCGCGGTTGCGCTGGTCGCGGATTGGCGGCTCAACCGGCTGCACGAGTCCGATGTGACCGAGCTGATCGACGCGCCGGTGATCGGCCGCCTGCCGTGACGGGGCCATTTTTGCGCTGGCAGTCAATCGTCATCGCGGGCGCGGCGGCGGCTGTGATCGCCGTGATCGTGAGCGCCATCGTGGTGGCGGTGGCCGAGCCGGTGTACCGCGCGTCGACTAACGTCTCGATCCGACCGCGGATCGCCGACCTGGGAGCTTCGGAAGCCGCGTCGCGCCTGATCCGCAACTACGCCGTCTGGGTCGACTCGGAGGACTATGCCATGCGGCTGAGCCCGGAGGTCCGGGGCGGCCTGTCCGATGCCGAGATCGTCAATCGCGTACGGACCAACGGCGACTCCGACCGGCTGGTGGTGACGATTCAGGCCGAGGATGCGGACGCCGACCGCGCGGCGGCGGTGGTGAACGGGCTGGCGGACGCGCTGGTCGCCGAAGTGGCCATGCCGGCCCGCCTGAACGACCGGGAGAAGGGACTCGAGATCGCGGTCATCGACGCCGCGCGGGCGCCGGGCGCACCGACCTGGCCGCGGGGTGAGGTGGTGATCCCGGTCGCGGCCATCGTGGGCGCCGTGGTGGGCGCCGCCGTGGCCTGGCTGATTGCACCGACGATGCCGCCCGCGCGAAATGAGGGCGGCGCCTGATGAGCCAAAGCGGCGCCGGCGACGCAGCCATGTCCGGCATCGACGAGCTGCGCACCAACGTGCTCGTGGCCCTGGCCGACACGCCGCATCCGCTGGTGGCCGTGACCAGCCCCCGCGCCGACACGCGACGGCTGGACGTGGCGGCGGCGCTGGCCGCGTCGGTGGAACAAACCGGACGTCGGGTGGCGCTGCTTGACGCGGACGTGTCCGAGCCGCGCGACGGCTCAGCGGCGTCCGCAAACGCCGCGACCATAGCCGCGCCGGCCGTCTCCGAATCGAACGCCGCGCTGCTCGTGGCCGAGGCCTTTCGTGACCTGCTGGCCGACACCGCCGACGCCAATGACCTGGTGGTGGTGGCCTGTCCGCCGGTGCTCGACGTGGCCGAGACGCGCGCCGTCGCCGCGGCGTGCACCGCTACCGTGCTCGTGGCCTCGCAGCGCACGTCGCGCCGCAATTCGACGGTGCAGGCCGCCCGGGTGCTCCGCGAGGCGGGCGCGCGGCTGCTTGGCGTGGCGCTGCGCCGCTCCTAAGCCCCCCGCCGCAGCGGACCGAGGTCGGCCGGCGGCAACTCATCCGCCAGCATGCGCTCGTAGGCCGCGCGCGTGGCGGCGTCGGCTTGCTGCATGACGGCGGCGGGAACGTCCGCATCGACCGCGGCCACCGCCGCGGCGACCTCGTCCGGGTTGCGGAATCCCACGAGCGCGGTCGAGACGGTCTGGTTCTCGATGACCCAGCGCAGCGCCAGCTGCGGCAGGTCCAGTCCGGCCTGCGCCGCGAGCGCTTGCACCTGGTCGACGACCTCCAGGTTCCGCGGCAGATGATCGGCGCGAAACAGCGGGAGGCCGAAGGCATACCCGGTGCCCCGCCAATCGTCCTCATCGAGCTTTGTGTCCGTCGTGAACTGCCCGGCGAGGACTCCGTGGGCCAGCGACCCGTAGGCCATCACGCCGACGCCGTGCTCCTCGCATGCGGGGAATCTGGCCTCGGCGTGGCGCCGGTCGAGCATGTGATAGCCGACCTGGTTGGCGACGATGGGCAAGACGGCTGATGCCTCGGTCATCTGCTCGGGCGTGTAGTTGGAGACGCCGACGAACCGGACCTTGCCCTCATCGACAAGTTCCCTGGCGGCGCCCATGGTGTCGGCGATAGGCGTATCGGGGTCGGGCCAGTGGTGCAGTAACACGTCGACATGGTCCATGCCGAGGTTCCGCAGGCTGCGCTCGCAGCTCCTGCGAAGCGTCGCGGGCCGAGCGTCCAGCCGGTTGGCCTTGACGGATTCGTCGTGCTCGATGCCGAATTTTGTGACCACGATCACTTCATCGCGTCGTCCGCGCAGGGCCGCGCCCATCAGCTTTTCGGAGTGCCCGAATCCGTAGCCGGCGGCGGTGTCGAACAGATTGATGCCCCGGTCGATCGCGGCATGGATCGTGGACGTGGCCTCGTCATCCATGGCCGGCCCGTAGAAGCGTCCGCCCATGGGCCAGCCGCCAAATCCGACCACGCTCACGCGGAGCTCAGGCGTCCCCATCTCGCGGTATTGCACGCCCGCACCCCTTCGCCAACCTGTTTGGGGCGAAGCATGCGCTGGGGTCGGGAGGGGGTCAACCGTGCAGGCCGCCAGGGTGCAGGACGCGGCCGGCGCGCGGCTACTCGGCGTGGCGCTGCGCCGGTGCTAAGCCCCCCGCCGCAGCGGACCGACCTCGGCCGGCGGTTGCTCGTCGGCCCGCATGCGCTCGTAGGCCGCGCGAGTGACGCCTTCGGCTTCCTCCATTACGGCGGCGGGGACCTCCGCATCGACCGCGGCGACCGCCGCGGCGACCTCATCCGGGTTGCGGAATCCCACGAGCGCGGTCGAGACGGTCTGGTTCTCGATGACCCAGCGCAGCGCCAGCTGCGGCAGGGCCAGTCCGGCCTGCTCCGCCAGCGCTCGCACCTGATCCACCACTTCGAGGTTCCGCGGCAGGTGATCGGCGTGAAAGAGCGGCAGGCCGAAGGCGTAACCCGTGGCCCGCCAGTCGTCGTCACTCAACTTGATGTCCGCCGTGAACTGCCCGGCGAGCACGCCGTGCGCCAGCGACCCGTAGGCCATCACCCCAACGCCATGCTCCTCGCAGGAGGGAAAGATGGCCTCGGCGTGGCGCCGATCGAACATGTGATAGCCGACCTGGTTGGCGACGATGGGCAGCACGGCCGCAGCCTCGGCCATCTGCGCGGGTGTGTAGTTGGAGACGCCGACGAACCGGACCTTGCCCTCGTCGACGAGCTCCTTGGCCGCGCCCATGGTGTCGGCGATGGGCGTGTCGGGGTCGGGCCAGTGGTGCAACAGGACGTCGATATGGTCCATGCCCAGGTTCCGAAGGCTGCGCTCGCAGCCCCGGCGGACTGCCTGGGGCCGTCCGTCCCGCCGGTAGGCGCGCACGGACTCGTCCCGGTCGATGCCGAACTTGGTGACCACAATCACCTCGTCGCGTCGCCCGCGCAGCGCGGCGCCCATCAGCTCCTCGGAATGGCCCATGCCGTAGCCGGCGGCGGTGTCGAACAGGTTGATGCCCTGGTCCATCGCCGCATGAATCGTGGCCGTGGCCTCGGCGTCCATGTCCGCGCCGTAGAAGCGTCCGCCCATGGGCCAGCCGCCAAACCCGACGGCGCTCACGCGAAGCTCCGGCGTTCCCATCTCGCGGTACTGCACGCCCACACCCTTTCCCCGACCCATTTCGTGCGAAGCATGCGCCCAGCACCGGCGCGGGTCAACCGCGGCTGATACCATATGAGCGGTGCGCCTTGCCCGAAATCCGGCGCCCGCCCCACGTATCCACGAGGAGTCCTATGTCGTTCGCGGTGATCCGCTCGGGTGGCCAGCAGTTTCGCGTGCAACCCGGCGACGTGATCGACGTGGAGCTGCGGGATGAGTCGTCCGGACCGGTGGCGTTCGACGAAGTGCTGCTGGTGGATGACGACGACGGTCGTCACGTGGGCACCCCCACGCTGGACGGCGCGACCGTGCGCGGCACGGCGCTGGGCGAGGTCAAGGGGCGCAAGGTGCGGATCTTCACCTATCACGCCAAGAAACGACACCGGCGGCGCATGGGCCACCGGCAACGCTACACGCGCGTACGCATCGACGGCATCGACCGCGAGCCGTCGGCGGCGACCGCCGCATAGTCAGAGGAGCGCAGCAAGTCATGGCTCACAAGAAAGGCCTCGGCAGCAGCCGCAACGGTCGCGACAGCAACCCCAAGATGCTGGGCGTGAAGCGCTCGGACGGCCAGTTCGTGCGACCCGGCGAGATCATCGTGCGGCAGCGCGGCACCAAGCTGCTGCCCGGACCCAACATCGGCGTCGGCCGCGACCACACGCTCTTCGCGCTCATCGAGGGCCACGTGGTCTTCGAGCGCATGCGCGGGCGCACTCGCGTGCGCGTGGCGGACGCGGCCTAAACTACAGCCTCAGGGCCGATAGCTCAGTCGGAAGAGCGCCGCACTCGCATTGCGGAGGTCGTGGGTTCGAGTCCCATTCGGTCCACCCGGCGCTTGCGTGCCCTCGGCAGACGCCTGCACGCTAGCCGAAGGATGGCGAGACGGGAGCCGTGCAGATGAGCACCAGGCGGGTCGTCATCGTTGGCGGGGGCTTTGCCGGGCTCAGCGCCGCCTACACGCTGATGAAGCGGGGCATTGCGCCTCTGCTGCTCGAGTCCCAGGAGCGCGTGGGGGGACGCGGCAGCGGCGAGCGGGTGGACGGGTTCTCCCTGGACATGGGCGCGTTCGTCTTCACCTCCACCTACGACACCGCATTCCGCCTGTGCGAGGAGTTGGGCCTGCCGCTGGTGCCTTCGAAGATGAAATTCGGCCACCGCCGCAGTGGGCGGTGGGTGACCACGACGCCAGACCAATCGTTCTGGAATTTCATACGGCACCTGCGGACGGCCATCACCATGGGCTTCCTCTCACCCGCGGGCATGCGAGCCGGTATCAAGGTCATGCGGGAGATCCATCGCCAGGCCGCGTACATGAGCTTCGCCAGCGACAGTCCCATCGCCGAGATCGACGACGACGAATCCTTCGGCGACTACCTGAAGCGGCTCCGAGTGCCCGAGAACCTGCAGCTGACGCTCCGAGGGCCCCTCGAGATGATCCTGGGCGATCCGGAACCCGCGGGCCAGGCGCTGATGCGGGCGTACATCGGAGAAACGATGCTGCACGAGGGCCAGGTTTCCATGCCCGAGCGAGGCATCGGCTCCCTGAGCGAAGCCCTTGCCAATGCCTGCGCCGATGCGATTCGCGTATCGACTCCCGTCAGGAGAATCGTCGTCGCCGACGGGGCGGCGACCGGCGTGGTCGTGGACGGCGAGACGATCGAGGCGGACGCGGTCATCTGCGCCGTCCCCGGCACGAAGGTCCCGGCCCTTATTCCCGACCTGCCGGCAGCGACTCGCCGCGCGCTCGGCACCGTGAGCTACTCGACCGGATGCCGGGTGGTGATCGGCCTCGAACACGCCCCGCTTCCTCCCGGCTGGCATGGCGCGCTCTACCCGGAGGACGATGACACCCCGCTGCTGCTGGACCGGACCGCCTTCCTGCCCTCCTGCGCGCCGCCGGGCAAGAGCATTCTCGACCTGCTGATCGGGCGCGACCGCGCCAAGGAGCTCATCCCGCTAGACGACGAGGAGATCAAGCGCCGCATGCTGGGCGCCGCTCGACGGAACGCGCCGCCAGGCTCGGCTCTTCCCGGCGACGACGAGGGTTTGTTCTACCGCGTCTACCGCTGGGAAGAGGCGCTGTGCATGGGCACGCCCGGCATGCTCGCCGCGGTGGCGAAGATCCCGGAGCAGCTGGCAGGACGCATCGACAACCTGTTCCTGGCGGGCGACTACATGGCCGTGCCGTCGGTCAACGGCGCCCTATCCAGCGGCGAGAGCGCCGCCATCGAGGTCGCGGACTTGTTGGCGTCTCGCGTCAACTAGAGGCCCTTGCGTAACCGCTCCGTCATTCCCGCGGAGCGTGTCCCCGTGAAGGCGGGGAGCGGGAATCTAGCGGCCGCTCAACCTATTGATCCACGGGTAGGGGCGGTTCGCGAACCGCCCTGCCTCTCTGTGCAAGGGTCTCCAACCAGGCAGGGCGTCCGCCTACGGTCTGCTCGCCCGGTCGTCTTGCGATCGTGATAGTCCCCAGCCCAACAGACCCATGTAGACGAGTCCGGCGACGGACATGGCGGCGAACACGGGCGCGAAGGCCAGCTCCAAGGTGTCTGAATGCCAGGCGGAGATGAATACCACCAGCGACGCCACGGCCAATACCGCCACGATCGGGTGCAGCACCGGGGGCAGACGCAACGGCTCAGGCCAGAACGCAAGGCCCACCGCCATGGTCGCAGTCCCGACATAGCCGACGACGCCGGACGTGAAGTGGAATCCCCACACCATCCGCTGCATGGCCAGCGCCGAATCGAGCCACTCCTGCGACTTCGCCGCGTCGCTCTCCAGCGCCGCGAGCCCCATGCCGACGATCATGTAGTCGAGGCCCCGCATCACCATCTGCAGGATCAAGGCGATGACCATCCCCAGCAGGCCAAGCCGCGCCACCGGACCGGCATACCGCCGCAGCGTCAGGAGGCCGTGCAGCATGAGCAGGGCGCCGCAGATGATCACCACCGGCACGGTGTAAGACAGCGTGGCGTTGCGCGCCATCGCCTGCGTGAGGTCGGAGAGGCTGGTGCTAGGCACGGTGTCCACCACGCCCCGGCCCGGCGAGAGCGCATAACCCACCCCCACCGCCGCCATCCCAAGCAGCAAGGACCAGCCGCCAAGCTGCTTGTCCGTCAAACGCCTGAGGTGTCCCACGTTATGTATCCAAAGCTACCGAGTGGATGCCGTGTCGGTTCACGGCAATGCCTCCACTGATGCACGGTCGCTCCCGACCACGCTCGCATGGCGGTGGGCAGTCGACCGCTCCCCCGTCAAGACCTGTCAGTAGCCAATTACACATAGCCTGAAAGGCATATCAATGCGCGAATGAGCATACAGAGCCTGAGCGACTGCCAAAGTGTTCTCATAGTCTTTACTTGAGGTAAGTCGCCCGCCTGCGTTGTAGTGATAGAGCTGCGGCACGGCGAGGAGCAGGTGCTCCACATCCACCATAACCAATGCTTGGATTAGGTCTCTATAGACTGCGTTACCCATCCAGGCACGACCGGCCTCAATTTCAAGGCCAGCCATCCATTCGGGATGCCAAGCGTCAATCTGATATTGGAGCTCGGGTTTTGCGTTCTCGCCAAAGAATACCGGGCGCATGATTCTGTCGACAGCTCGCCTACTCGCCTCGACCTCGAAGCCAAGTTCAACTAGGTCGCTTCGGAGAACAGCAAGAACATCATTGCTATTCAAGCCATTCTCGCGATCCACAGTCCCGATCTCCTGCTCGTGTCGCTCAAAGAGATCAATCAGACTCGAAATGAACTGTGGAGGCGTCTGAGTGCGTGGGAATGTCGTGAAGCGAATCGCCATGATGCTCCGATCATTCGCCAGAAAGGGTAGGGGGAGTAGTGCTCTCGCCCAATTGGAACAGCCTCCAATATGCCAGATGTTGCCACGTCGCCAGTCTTGGCCTGACTAGACACCGGCCGCCGCAATGGAGCCGCGGGCACCAGGGACCGGAGCTGGTGGCGGCACTTGGGCATACCGCTTACTCTGGGAAATATGACCATGGTTATGACCATGGTAGGATGGTGACCACCGATCGAGTCGAGGAGCATGCGATGGCGACAGAAACTGCTGGTAAACCCGGGCCGCGGACGATCAAGGCGTCGGAGTTCAAGGCCAA
>DAOUHO010000161.1:0-17110 GCA_034428595.1 Chloroflexota bacterium
CGCACGCGGCTGCGGAACCAGGTGCGGGCGAGTCTGCGGGCCATTGGGGCCGAGGTGAATGCGGCGGTGGGCGCGTTGGGCCAGCCCGTGGGGGCGCAGCGGGTGCTGGCGCTGCCGGTGGACGATCCCGATCCCGTCCAACGGGTGCGGCGGGCGCAAGCGCACCGCCTGGCGCGCCGGCTGCTGCAGCTGCACGCGGCGGTGGCCGAGCGGACGCAGGAGCTGACGGCCCTCGTGGCGCAGGTGGGCACCTCGCTGACGAGCCGCCCGGGCTGCCAAGCGATCACCGCGGCCCGGCTGCTCGGGGAGACGGGCGACCCGGCCCACTGTGGGGCCGAGGCGCGCTACGCGCGGTTCTGTGGGGTGGCACCGCGCGAGGCATCGAGTGGCCGGCGGGTGCGCCATCGGCTGGATCGACGCGGCAACCGGCAACTCCACGCCGCGCTGCACCGCATGGTGCTGACCCAGACCCGGATGCCCGGCAGCCAGGCGCAGCGCTACGTGGCGCGCCGGCTGGGCGAAGGCAAAAGTCGCCGCGAAGCCGTGCGGGCGCTGAAACGCCACTTGGCTCGCAGCATCTTCCGTACCATCAAACAGGACCTCGCCAGCGGGATCACCTGCTTCGCCTTGACATAGGAGTGTCGAGCCACGCGAGGAATCTCAGGGGCGCGGAGCTCGCACCAACGTCCTTAGATTCCTCACTACGTTCGGAATGACATTTCTACCACTTCTGCCTCCGCCGTCATTCCGGCGAGGAGCCCGCCCCGGACTCGATCCGGGGGCAAAGAGGGGCAATCGGTTGCGTTGTCCGGTTCCCTCTCCCCACCGTGGGAGAGGGATAGGGTGAGGGGGAATCCGGTCGTCCTCTACGACGGAGCATGCGCCTTCTGCCGCGTCTGCGCCCGGGTGCTGCGCCGCCTCGACCGCCGCGGCCGACTTGACCTGCTGGACTTCAACCGGCCAGAGGCCGCGCCGCTGCTGGCGCCGCTCCCAGCCGCCGAGCGCCGCACAACCCTCCACGTCGCGGAAGTCGATGGCACCGTCCACTCCGCCGGCCCGGCGCTGCGCCGGGCGCTGGCCGAGGCCGCGGGGCCAAGTGCCACCCGAATGCTCAGCGCCCCGCCAATTGCGCGCGCCGTTGATGCCGCCTATCGCATTGTCGCCGCGCAACGCCACCACCTCGGCTGGATCGAGCGCCTCATGCCGCGGTCGGAGATGCCCGGTCAACAAGAATCGTAGGCACGAAGTGCCGACGGCGGCGCAAGATGCCCGTCCGGCAAGCGACCGGTACCCTACGGGGCAATTCCAGCGTGCCGTATCCCGCGAGGAGCCCTTCCTGTGAGTAATCGACTGAAGGTGATCGTCACCGGCGCCACCGGCCTGATCGGGCGCACGCTGATGGAGGACCTGGACGGCGTCTTCACGCTCACGGGCACGTCGCGCCAGCCGCAGGACGATCCGCGGTTTCGGGTGCTGGACTTCGACGACATCGACGCCGTGGCCGAGGCATTTGCCGGGCAGGATGCGGTGGTGCACATGCACGCCAAGTCGAACCACGACACGGACGAGCTTGCGCCGTATCTGCAGCCGAACGTGGTCGGCGTCTACAACGCCTACGAAGCGGCGCGGCGGGCCGGAGTGAAGCGCTTCGTGTTCGCCAGCTCGAACCACGCCACCGGCTGGTATGAGCTCGTCGGCGAGCGCTGCGACGCGGAGTCCACGCCGCGTCCGGACGGCATGTACGGCGTCGCCAAGGTCTGGGGCGAGTCGCTGGGCCGCTATTACTCGGATCGCTTTGGGCTCGAGGTCGTCTGCCTGCGCATCGGCAGCTATCAGTACCGCGGGAAGCCGCCGGAGTGGGACACGGGCGCGCGCATCCTTTCCACCTGGCTCAGCGACCGCGACCTGGTCAATCTCGTGCGCCGGTCGGTCGAGGCGCCCGGCATTCGCTGGGGCATCTACTATGGGATTTCGGCCAACGCGCGCGCCTACTGGGACATCACAAATGCCGTCACCGAGCTGGGCTACCGCCCGCGGGACAACGCGGAGGACTATGCGGACGAGGTGCTGGCGAAGGGCGGCGAGTACAACCTCTGGGGCTACACGACCGAGGGCATGGTCTAGGACGCGTCGATGACCGAGAGCACGACGGGCCCGCTGCCCACGCGGCCGTTCGGCCGCCATTCCGACCGGGTGTCGATCATCGCCCTGGGCGGCGGCCATATTTCGCGGCCCGGGGTGACCGACCAGGAAGCCGAGCGCATGATCCGCACGGCGCTGGACAACGGCGTCTCGTTTTTCGACACCTCGTGGGACTATGCCGAAGGGCTCAGCGAGCGCCGCTATGGCCGGGTGCTGCCCAACCATCGCGATGACATCTTCCTGATGTCGAAGGTCTGCGACCGCACCCGCGACGGCGCCCTGGAACAGCTCGACGAGAGCCTGCGCCGGCTGCGCACCGACTATCTCGATCTGTGGCAATTCCATGAGATCAACTACGACAACGACCCCGAGTGGATCTTTGAGCCCGGCGGCGCCGTCGAGGCCGCCGAGATCGCCAAGGCGCAGGGCAAGGTGCGCTACGTGGGCTTCACCGGGCACAAGAGCCCGCACATATTCAAGAGCATGCTGGCCGCCGATTACGAGTGGGACGCCTGCCAGATGCCGGTGAGCGTGTTCGACCACCAGTACCGCAGCTTCATTGCCGAGATTCTTCCCGAGCTGAACCGGCGCGGCATCGCCTGCATCGGGATGAAATCACTCGGCGGCAACGGGCAATTCATCACCGAGGGCGGGCTGACGGCGCAGGAGCTGCGGCGTTACGCCCTGTCGCAGCCCATCACGTCTCTGGCCTGCGGCGCCGTCACGCACGACGATGTCCTGCAGGACCTGGAGATTGCCCGCACCTTCACGCCAATGTCGGTGGACGAGCAGCAGGACCTGCGCGATCGGGTGCGGCGTCAGGCCACGGACGGCCGCCACGAGTGGTTCAAGACTTCCACCTATTTCGACTCGCCCTATCACGCGGAGGCGCACGGGTTCAGCAGCCACCTGAGGCTCACCCGGTTGCCGTGATGCCCCTCGTCACCCCGGCGGAGGCCGGAGTCCAGGGTCCCCGCCCAGGCGCCGGGATCAACCGGACTGGATTCCGGCCCCATATCAAGTCCCGGGCTGGCCATCTGCCGGAATGACGGAGGGGGTTGCCCGTCGGACTGGATTCCGGCGTTCGCCGGAATGACGGAGAATTACGCCATGGTCACCATGTGCGAAAGTGAAAGGGCGCGCTTGGCCAATGGGATGCGGCGATGACTGACGAGATCGACCGGCTGGTATGCGCGGTGGTGCATAACGACGACGCCAACCGCGTGAATCAGGCATTGGTCGACGAGGGCTACGGCGTCACGCGCATCACGGCGCAGGGCGGATTCCTGCGACGGGGCAACGCGGTCTTCGTGATCGGGGTGGCGCAGTCCGCGGTCGACGCCGTCATTGACCTGCTGAAACGAAATGCGCACCAAGCGGCGGGGGCGGACGCCGGCGGCTCGGCCTACGGCATCGTGTTCGTGGTGCGGGCCGGCCAGTTCGCCAGGCTCTGACGTGGCCATGACCGCCGGCCAGAACGACCGCCTGGCCATCGCCGTGGTGCAGGACGCGGACGCAATGCGCCTGTCCAACGCGCTCAACGACGCCGGGTTCGCGCACACGCGGATTCCGACGCGCGGAGGATTCCTGCAGCGCGCGAGCGAGGCCATCATGGTGGCCTATTCGCATACCCGCCACGAGACCCTGATGGACCTGATTGCCGGCCAATGCCAGACCCGCAGCGAGATGCAAATCGTCTCGCTGGCAGGGGACACAATGCTGCTGGCGGAGCCGGTTGAGGTCGAGGTCGGCGGCGCCACGGTCTTCACGCTGGAGCTCGAGCGCTTCGTCCGGCTCTAGTCTCCGGGCGGCGAGGCGCGGCGCTTGGCGCATAATGCGCGCGCCCTGCGGCACTCGAAACACTTAATGACTGACCAAATCATCGACATCTCCGGGCACTTTGGCGCCGTGCCCTTCGCCCGCGCCAGGTGGACTCCGGCGGAGGTCGTGGACCGCGCGGCGGCCGTGGGGATCACCCACACCTATGTCGCGGCGCTCAGCGGGGTCTACCACGAGGCGGGGCTGGGCAACGCCGACGCCCTGGCCGCGACGGCGCGGCATGGCGAGCTGACGGCGGCCGCGGTGGTCGATCCGCGCTCCGGCAGCCGCTCGCTGGATCAGGTCGAGGCATCGATCGACGCCGGCGTGCGGCTATTTCGCGCATTTCGCGGCGCGCAGGGCGCCTGGCCGCCGAAAGAGGCGACGTTTCTGGCCGCCGCACGCCGCATCGCCGACGCAGGCCTGGTCCTCATGGCCGACCTGGGCAACCCGATCGGCGAGCTGACGGAATACATGCACGCGCTGGGTGACCTGGATCTGACGATCGTTTTCGCCAACGTGACCTACGCCACGCTGGGCGAGGCGCTGACCGTCATGCGGAGCGATCCCCGGGTCCACCTGGAGAGCCACCGGCTGTGCCGCCCCGACACGCTGGAGCTCATCGCGTCCGAGGTTGGCGCCGACCGCGTGCTTTTCGGGACGTCCGGGCCGCCGTTCAACGCACTGTCCGCGCTCAACCTGGTGCTGCACGCCAACCTGCCCGAGCCGGACCGCCGCCTGATGCTGGCGGGCAACGCGCTGCGGCTGATCGAGGGCCGCGAGGTGTCCGACCGTCCGACCCCCGACCTGCCTCCGGATCCCTTCGGCGCGCCCGTGCGGGGTCCCGAGACCGTGCCCATCATCGACATCCACGCGCACAACGGCGCCTGGCCCTACGCCGACGCCACGAGCCGGGAGAACCACGGCATCGCCACGCTCGAGCGGCTGATGGTGAAATACAACGTCGAGCAAACGTTCGCCTCGTCGGCGCTCGCCATTTCAAACGATTTCCGCCGCGGCAATCGGGAGCTGGTGGAGGGAAGCCGTGGACGCGGCACCATCCGCCCGCTCGTGACGATCACCCCCCACGACGTGGCTGGCTCGTGCCAGGAGATGGACCGCTGGTATCCCGAGCCACACGTCGTCGGCGCCAAGCTGCACACGCAGCTGTCCCGCGTGCCCATCGGCGATCCGCGGATGGCCGCGCTGTTTGAGGAAGTCGCCGCCCGCGGCAAGCCGGTGGTCAATCACGTGATGGCGCTTGGCGGCTTCGACCCACCGACCGAAACCCAGCAGGTTGACGGCATCGTGGAGCTGGCGGCAAAGCATCCGGACTTGACCGTGGTGGCCTATCACGGCGGCGGTCTGGACTGGGAGCGGATGTTGGAGCTCGCCGCGCCCTTGCCCAATCTTTATGTCGAGTACGCCAGCTCGTGGCCGCAAGACAATCCCGTGCGCGCGGCCGTCGAGCGACTGGGCGCCAAGCGCGTCATGTTCGGCACGGACATGGACCTGCTCTCGCCGTCGCTCATGGTGGGGCTGGTGGACAGCGCCGGCCTCGATCCCGCGGCCTACGCCGCCGTGCTGCACGGCAACGCCCGGCGGGTGTTCAAGCTGGGGCCGGCGAGGCCGAGCAAAGAAGCGCCGCGGTAGCAATTCCGTTCGTGGTGAGCCTGCCGAACCACGCCCCGTCCGCAGGCCGAAGTCCACCGCGCCGGCGGGCCCGACGGTAGTTGTGACCCGAGCCGTCGTTCGACTAAACTTAGTCTAGCTTAGCTAAAGCAGAAGAATCGCCATGCAAGTCAACATGCACGAGGCGAAGACGCAGCTATCTCGACTCGCTGAGCGGGCCTGGGAGGGCGAAGAGGTCATCATCGCCAAGGCCGGCAAGCCGTATCTGCGGCTGGTGCCCTACCGGCGAGAGAACCAGCCGCGAAGGCTGGGGGACCTAAAGGGCCAGATCTGGATCGCGCCGGACTTTGATGAGACGCCCGAGGAGGTCATCAAGGCGTTCGAGGGCGACTTGTGAGGCGCCTTTTGGTGGATACTCACGTGCTCCTGTGGGCACTTGAATCCGAATCGAACCTCAGTAGCGACGTGCGTCAAGCCCTGGTCAATCCGCGCAACGACGTCTACGTCAGCGCAGTCTGCATCTGGGAGATTGCCATCAAGCGCGCGCTGGGGAAGCTACGAGCCCCGGACCACTTGGCCGCGACGGTTGAGGCGGCTGGCTTCAGCGAGCTTCCGGTGACCTTCGTGCACGCCGAGCAGGCGGGCAGCCTGCCGAAGCATCACACCGACCCATTCGACCGGATGCTGGTGGCGCAGGCTCAGGTCGAGGGCCTCACGCTAGTCACCGCGGACGCCAACATTCCGCGCTACGCCGTGCGCACGATGCCGGCGCGGGACGGCGTCTGACGGCGAGAGAAGAGCCGGAGCCGACGGTGGGATTCGAACCCACGACCTGAGCTTTACGAAAGCCCCGCTCTGCCAGCTGAGCTACATCGGCGAACCGAGAAAATCCTAGCACTGGGACTCCGGTCGCCCCTCCGTCGTTCCGGCGAAGAGTCTGCCACGACCTTGATGCGGGGCCGGAATCCAGTCCGATTGACTCTGGCGCCTGGCAAAGACCCTGGACCCCGGCCTTCTCGCCGGGGTGACGAACAAGGAGGACGCACGCCCCAAATGGGGACCGGCTCGGTCAAACGCCCCACACCTCACGCATGAGCTGCCGCACGGCCGGCGGCCCTTCGATTGTGGCGACCTCGTCAGCCGCCGCCTGCACGTCGGGCGGCGCGTGCGACATGGCGATGCCGCGCCCGGCCCATTGCAGCATTTCGATATCGTTGCGGTCGTCGCCGACGGCTACAACTTCGGATGCCTCGATCCCCAGCTCGCTGGCCAGCCAAGCGACCGCCTCACCCTTCGTCCCGCCGGCCGGCAGAGACTCCAGGCCGCCCGCTCCGAGACGCTCGCTCCACCAGGACACGGTCGAGACGGCCTCGCCGAACTCGTCATTGATGCGGCGCTCGGCCCCGGCCACGGCTTCACGGTCGCCAAACGCGAACACCTCGATGGCCGGCGCGGCGATCGCCGTGCTCGGCATGGGGCGAATGATCGGCAGCTTGGTCGTCAGGTAGAGCCGCGTCGGAGCGTGGGTCCACCACGCGCCGTCGCAAAGGTACCGCTCGCCGGCAAGGGGCGACTCGACCCAAATGCCGGCCATACCCCAGTCTCGATAGACCCCGAGCACCGCGGTCGCGGCGGCATGGGTCAGGTGCCTGGCTCGCAGCAGGTGCCCGTCGCCGACACGCCGCACGATGCCGCCGTTGTTGAGGACGGTGTAGGCGCCTGCCGGCAGCCCGCGCGCGATCTCGCCGGTGGCATGCGTCCCGCGGCCTGTTGCCACAACCACGGTCACGCCCTGCGCGGCGACGCCATCGAGCGATTGAAGCACGTCGCTATCGGGGCCCACGCCGGGCCAGGTCAGCGTGCCGTCCACGTCGAGCGCCAGGAGTCGGGGTTGCAGGTCAGTCCTCGTCGAACGCATCGCCGTCGTCGCCCAGGTCGGCCCCGGCGTCCTCGAATTCGGCGTCGTCGGGCATTTCCCCGGCCTCCATCCGGCGCAGCATGGGCTCGAACTCGTCGGGCAAGTCTTCGCCCATCTCCTCGCTCACGTGGCGGGCCATGCGGGCCAGGCTGCGCGGATCGCCGGACTCCAGGCCTTCCATGGCGGCGTCCATACCCGAGAAGTCTTCGTCGACTGCGCCGTCATCCGATCTACCGCCGCGGACGACGGTGACGCGCGACAGCAGGCGCTCCAGGTGGTCCGAGCCGCAGTGAGGGCACGGCGGATCATGCACCGCGGCAAAGGTCTTGAAGAGCTTGGTGGAGCGCCGCCGGCAGTCGCGGCAGCGGTAGTCGAAGACAGGCACGGGAGGGTGTAGGCCGCGCCGGAACGGCCAGCGCAGGGATGCCGCAAGTGTACGGCGCGCCCCCATTGGCGGATGCCCACGATGCTAGGCTCGTTGCTGCAATCCGACCGCGCGAGCTCGTTTCGAGCGTGCTGCCATGAGGCGTTGGGAGCCCAGCAAAGACTGGCGCCGCCGCCATGGCTTGCGAGCGCACACGGTCACCGCGCTGTGCCGCGCGGCCGGGCTTGTCATCCGTCCCTCGCCATCCGGCGTGCGCGCGCTGCCGCCCTCGCCCTTCTCCGCGGTCGTCATCAAGCCCCTGGCCCTCGGCGACGTATTGCGGACGACGCCCTTCCTGGACGCGCTGCGCCGGGCCCACCCCGACGCGCGGATCACCTATGCCGTCGGCGCCTACGCTCGCCGCACGGTCGCGAACAATCCCCACATCGACGACATGCTGGACATGGGGCAACTGGGCACACCGCGCCGGTATGACGCCCAGGCGTATCTGGGCCGCGCCCGACGGCTGCGGCAGGGCCGATTCGACGTCGCCGTGGTCCTGGACCGCTCGCCGCTCATGGCGCTCTTGCCCTACTTCGCGCGAATTCCCTACCGCATTGGCCTCCACAACAAAGGGCGCGGGTTTGCGCATACCACCCGGGTTCCCATCGCCGACGACGAACACGAAGTCGATGCCTACTTGCGGGTCGCAAGAGCCATGGGGATCGATACCAGCGACGTTCGCTGCCACTTTCGCCCCTCGGTAAGCGACGAAGCGGCCGCTGATCGCTTGCATCAGGAGTTTGGCGCCGCGCCCGGACGTCCGCTGGTGATCATGGCTCCCGGCGGCGGCCTGAATCCGGGCGCGGTGGACGTCTCGAAGCGCTGGACCGCCGCGGGCTATGCGCGCGTGGCCGACGCGCTGATCGAACACCGCGGCGCAACCGTGGTGCTGGTGGGCCTGCCGTCGGACGCCAGCTCCAATGCCGCCGTGCGCTCCGCCATGCGCGAGCCGGCGATCGACCTGAGCGGCCAGACCCGCTTCGGACAGCTTGCGGCGCTCATTGCACGCGGCGATTTGTTTGTCGGCAACGACTCGACGGCGGCGCAGCTCGCCGCCTGCGTGGGCACGCCGTCGGTAACCGTCTTCACCACGACCGAGCCATGGGTCTACGGTCCCTACGCGCCGAATGCGGTTTGGGTGTATCGCGGCAGCCCCGCGAGCGGCCTTGTCGAGAGCCCGGGCATTGCCGAGGTGGAGCAGGCGGCCCTCGACGCGCTGCCGACGCGGACCGAGGGCGCCGCGGGCTAGGCCCTCACGAGTCTGGCGCTGCGGCCCGACGGGGCGTAGCCCCCGATCCGACGCGGTAGCCCGCCGTGCGTTCGGCGGCCATGGGCACGCCGTCGACGCGCCAGACGGCCACGGGCGGCCCGCCGGTCAGGTCACGGCAAATTCGGCGGAGCGGACACCTTGGGCAAGCGGGAGTGCGCGCGGTGCACACGGTGGCGCCCAGGTCCATGAGGCCCTGTCCGTAGTCGTAGAAGCGCCGGGCCGGCGTCAGTGCCTCGGCAAGCTCCGCGAGCCGGCGTGCGTCGCGGTAGGCCGAGCCCTCGGCCGGCAAGCCGACGGCCCGCGTATACACCCGCGCGATGTTGGTGTCCACCAACGGCGCGCGCTTGCCATTGCCGAAGGTGTGCACGGCGGCCGCGGCGTAGGGACCCAGGCCGGGAAGACGTCGCAGGCCCTCGAGTGAATCGGGCATGCGGGCCCCGTGGTCCGCGACGACGGCGGCCGCCATGGCCTTCAGCCACCGGCCTCGAATGTGGTAGCCGAGTGGATCGGTCAGCGCGCTGACTTCTTCCGCAGGCGCGCGATGCAGGTCCTCGATCATCGGGTAGCGGCGCACGAACTCGCGGTATACCGGCGCCACCCGAGACGCCTGGGTTTGCTGCAGAAGCAGCTCAGACACGGCCACGTGATACGGGTCGCGAGCGTTACGCCACGGCAGGTCACGTCCATCCGCGCGGTACCAGCGGATGAGGCGGTCCTGAAAGGCCGTCCGAAATCGGTGGTTGATTTCCAGATGGCTAGTCACGAAACGCGCGCCGTAGCCGCTTTCCACATGCACCGTCGCCACGCAGGCCGATGGTACGGTCAAACGGATTGTGCGCCGCACGAGATTTCGATTCTCCAGCCCGCCACGCCATTGATCCGGTTCCTGGCGCGCGCCCTCACCCCAATCGCCATCGGCATGCTGACGGTCACCGCGTGCGGCGACGCCACGCCTGGGCCAGGCTCAGCCACAACCGCGGTCGTGGTCGTGGCGCCGACGCCCGAGCCGCCCGTGGCGCCGACGCCAACGACGGTCGCGGAAGCCTCGCCGTCGCCGCAAGCGACGGGCACGTCGAGCGCCACCACCACGCCAACGGCCTCGCCCACGGCCTCACCAACGGCCTCGCCCACACCACCCGCGATCGCGGGCACGCCAACACCGCCGCCGACACCCGTATCCCCGACGCCGGAGCCAACGGCCCCAATTGCCGCCACGCCGGCGGCCGGGGCGGCTACCCCAAGTCCGGGCCCTGTCGAACCCGTCCGGCTGCCCACCGCCGCGACCGACTTGCCCGGGGTCGAGCAGCGCGTCACGTTCCTGTTGCTCGGGATCGACCGCGCGGATTCGTTCGAAGGCAACACGGACGTCATCATGTTGGTCAGCCTGGACCCCGAGAGCGGTTCGGCTCTCGTGCTCTCGATTCCGCGCGATCTCTGTCTGGACACGTGCGATACGCATTCCTCCCGGGTGAACGAGATCTTCAAGCGCCAGGGCATGGAGGCGCTGCAAGCGACCCTTCACAACATCACCGGCCTTCCAATCGACTACTTCCTGCTGGTGAACTTTTACGGCGTGGAACGCATCATCGACGCGCTGGACGGCGTGAACGTCTGGTCGCCGCGCGAGTTTGACGAGCGGTTTGTCTACCTGGACACCGACGAAGAGATTCGCCTAGTCCTGGAGCCGGGCTTGAACACGCTCAACGGTCGCGAGGCCGTCGCCTATGGCCGCTCGCGCAAGTACGATCCGGCGGGCGACTTTGCCCGCATTTGCCGCCAGCAGCAGGTGATGCGCGGCCTGCGGGATCAGGCCTTATCGCCGGCGCTGATCGTCAACATCCCCTCCGTGATCGAAGAGCTCGGCGGCGCGTTCCGCACCGACTTTCCGCTCGAGCAGCTCCCGGCGCTGGCCGAATTGGCGCTACGGACGCCTGCGCAGCGGGTGCACTCGTTTGCCGTCCATAGCGGCGGCGGGGAGCTGCTGCAGTGGACCACCGGCGACGACGGCGCGTTTCTCCTGCGGCCCGACCTGGTCGCCATTCGCGATTTCGTGGCCGACGCCTTCGCACGATCCTTGGAAACGCCGACGAACGCCGCCGGCGATCCCGTCTTCATCGCCGACAACTGCGAGGCCTACTACCCGAGCTAGCCTTCGGCGGCTACCGCGCGCGGGAAGTTCCGGATCTCACCGCTGCGCACGAGCTCGGAATCGTGAAACGGCGTCAACGCCCGCCATGCACCATTCGGAAACTGGCGGTCTCGCAGGGTGTCGCCGAGCAGTCGCAATTGCACCGGCTCTCCGGAATGAGGCCAGCTCTCGAGGACGGCATTCTGAAAGTACTGCCGGATCACCCCCGGCTCGGCGCCGGGCGCGATGATCGTGCCGGGGGCGCCGGTGTCCACGCGCGCCTCCGTGCGCGGGGCGCCGAACGCCAGCGCGCCGCCGAAGGCTTCGAAGAAGTCGAGGAACCCCGTCACCGAGCCGTCGATCGCGAAGTTGGACACCCGATGGCCCCACGTGCCGACGATCACGCCCTCCTGGTCCGAGAACAGGGTGGGCTCGATGCCGAGATTGGGCGCGCCGCCCAGGCCGCCGCCGATGAGGTCCCACGCGGGGCGGGCGAATACCTTCCGCTTGCCGGAGAAGGTGTCGAGATTCCAATCCATGACGCCGCGCTGGAACCACTGCGAGATGACGCCGGGCTGCTCGCGCCACGGATCGGAGGTGGGATAGCCCCAACGCCGCAGGCCGCCCGTGGCATTGAAGTAGGCGGCGAAGCCCGCCGTCAGCAGCTCGCCGTCCAACCGAACGCGCCAGTCGGTCAAGCTGTGACGCAGCGGGCTCGACATCGCGTCGGTCAGCGCGACTCCTACCGCCAGGTCCTCGGCTTCCGGCGGCGGCGCCGCCTGGCTGAGCGGCGACTCGAACACCTGCACACGCCTATTGAGGCTGTCGGCGACGTAGATCCGGCCGTCGCCATCGACAGCGATGCCCTGCGGAAATCGAAACTCGCTCTCCTCGTCGCCTTCCCCGCCGAACCGACCCACCAGGGCGCCGTCGGGCTCGAACACCGCCACCCGGTGATCGGCCTCTTCGGTGACGTATAGCCGCTCCGCCTGATCGACGGCCACGCCCACGGGGTTGCGAACCTCCGGCGCGGTCACGGCGAATCGCCAAAACTCGCCGGACGAGCTGAACACCTGCACCCGGTCGCGAAACGTATCGGCCACGTACACCAAGCCCGAGGGACCGACGGCAATGCCATTCGGCGTGCTGAACTCGCCCGGCTCTTGGCCGCGGCTGCCCCACATGGTGACGAACGAGCCGTCTGGCCCAAACTTCTGGACGCGGTCGTTGAATCCATCGGCGACGTAGACCAGGCCGTCGGCGTCGACCGCAATCCCCCGCGGCGCGTTGAACTGGCCCGAACCGCTCCCTCGTCCGCCCCACTGGCTGCGAAACTCGCCGTCCCGCGTGAAGACCTGAATGCGTCGATTGCCGCCGTCGACCACGTACAGCAGCCCGTCGGGTCCCAGGGCGATGCCTTTCGGCCTGGAGATTGTCCCGGCGGCGCTGCCCTCATCAGCGAGAACCAGCAGCTCGAAGCCATCCGGAGATATCCGGACGACGCGGCTTGTGCGCGAATCTGACACAAACAGGAAGCCCTCGTCATCGACGACGACGCCCCACGGCGAGGAGTCGCGGCCCACTCCGCGGGCGGTGGCAAGCGTGACCGCCAAGGGCTCGTCGTCCTCCTGCGCGGAGACCGTTCGCGCCGCAATTCCGGCCAGCGGAGCCAGCGCCAGGCCGGCAAGGAGGGTGCGTCGACCGAGGGGGCGGGAAATCATGGCGTGCACCTGGGGGGAACGATTGGCTTCTGCCAGTCTAGCGGCAGCCCAATGCGCCAACCGAAGGTGATCCGGGCCGCTCACGCTCATGGATTCTTGTTCCATACCGGGTCGCCTGCGCGCCACTGTGGCGCTCGCATGAAGAACGGCGCCCGACGCGGATACATGACGCCGGGCCGCGTATGCTGCCGCCCATGAGACCCCGGCGCCCCGTGGAGCGGCCTCGCCTGCTCGCACGGAAAAAAAGTCGCGCCGAATCGCGCAACGTTTCGCATCCGAGCCGCGATGTAAGTTCGGCGGGTCCGGACGTCCAAGGCAGCAGTCCTGCGGGAAGCTCGGACTCGCCTCCCTCCCCATGAGCCTGGGCGCCAACGGCATAGGACTCGTTGCCGTTGGCGCCCTGCTTGCTGTCGCGGCGACGGTCTACCTCGGGCTTCTGTCCGCGCGGCGCTTGACTCGACCGACCGCGCGCACACAAGTCGCCGAACAGCGGCGGTTCGCGCGCAACGCGATAACGCCGATTGCCGTCAGTCTGGTCGACCGGGCGCTGTTCTGGGTGTTCATGGTCGTTGTGCTTCGGTTCATCGGTCCGGAGGGCAACGGCCACTACGCCTTCGCGACGAATCTGCTGGCCTACTTCGCCGTCATCGTCGACTTCGGTCTCGGCACCCTGGTCACGCGCGACGTGGCCAGGGATGCGTCCGGACTGGAGCGCATCTTCAGGTCGGCGCTGGCCCTGCGCGCGCGTCTGCTGGCCATCAGCATGCCGGCCATGGTCGGCATCGCCCTCATCTATTGGGCCACCGGCGCCATCGACGGGCTGGCGCTGCTCACCACCGCGGTGCTGGCGCTGGGGCTGCCGTTGACGGCGGTGAACCAAGCCTATGCGGCCGTCTATGGCGCATGGGAGCGCATGGATCGTCGCGCGCTCGTGGTGGCTGGAACCTCGGCGTTGACCGCCGGCCTTGGATTGCTGCTGCTTGCCGTCGGTCTTGGAGTCGTGGGGGTTGCGCTCGCGGGCCTGATCTCGAGCTGCGTCACCCTGATCGCCATTGGCCGGCCGGTCGGATTTGGGCTGCTGCGCCGGGCCTGGCGCATTCCGCGGGATGACCTGCGCGGCCTGGCGCGGGATGCGCTGCCGCTCATGCTGAACAGCCTGCTGGCCACCGCATTCATCCAGATCGACATTCTCATCCTGCAGCCCATGCAGGGCACGGCGATCGTGGGGCACTACAACGCGGCGTTCAAATTCCTCAATGCGCTCAACATCCTGCCCTCGGCCATCGTGCTGGCCGCCTTCCCGCTCATGGCCCGTGCGTCCGCCGACCCGGCGGAGCTGAGGCGGTGGTTCACGCGAGCGTGGCGGATCTTGGCCACGGCCGCCGCGGCCGCCGTGGTGCTCCTCTTCGTCTTCGCCGAGCCGGTTGTCGAAACGCTGCTCGGGTCGGAATATCTGCCGCAAACCGCCACGGCGCTGGCGATCCTCATATGGTTTCTGCCGCTGAGCTACCTCAACGGAACGTTGCAGTACGTGGTGATCGCCTCGGACCGCCAGTGGAGGCTCACCCCGGTTTTTCTGACCGCCACGCTGATCAATGTGGGGCTGAACCTGGCGCTCGTGCCGACCTGGGGGTTTGAGGCGGCCGCGGCAACGACGATCGGGAGCGAGGTCGTCCTGCTGGCCGGCCTTGGCTGGATCCTGCGCCAGGACCGGCTGCTCGGCCGCGTGCTCGAGCCTGGCGTGCGCCCGGTAGCAGCCGCCGGCGTGGCGGCAGTGGTGGCGGTGTTGCTGCGCGACCTTTCGTGGATCGGCGCGGCGCTAGCGGCGATGGCCGCCTATGTCGTGGTGCTGACCATGATCGGCGGGCTACGGCTCGCCGCGATACGCGACTCACTGCGACTGTCATAGCGCGGCGACTCCGGAGAGAAGCGCCGTGCAAGTGCTTGCCGGCCGCGGCGCCTGGCTTCAGCTCGACTCGGCCCCACCCTGCCCACCAAGAGACGGCGGCACGAATGCCGTGCGGCCGAGCCATATGCCCTTTTGGCCAACATACGTCCGCAGGGCGAACTCACCTGAAACCGGCAGACCCTCGCCCTCGGGTCCCACAAAGGCCATGAAGGTCTGGTAGGTGCCCGGCGGGGCGTCGACTGGAATCCAAAGCCCCGTGCGGACTTCATGGATATCGCCGGGGGACCAGGCCGAGGTGCGTTGGCCATTGAAGTTCTGCGCGTGGAATTCCTTGGAATAGACCGCGCCGGTCGGGCCTTCCACCCACACACGTATCCGCAAGTCGTAGTCGACCGGCGCCGACATCGCCAGGCGGATGCTGAACCGCATGCCGTCGCCCGCCTCCCGCGGCCCCTGGTCTTCTCGGTGGCCGGTGAACCACATTTCAGCCATCTCGAAGTCGTCATTGACGCTGATTTGGCCCTTGCGCTTCACGAAGTCGTAGACGTGCGTCATGTATAGCTGGAGCACGCCGTTGCGGTATACCTCGGACCGCGCTTGCCACAAGTAGCGTGTGAGCCACGTCTCGGTGAGATTCTGGGGGTCCGCCTGTTCCAGGCCCGCCAGCACTACCCATACGCGGTTGTGGTTCCGCGCGGCCTGCCCCAGCTTGCGTTCGACCTCCAGCACGTCCACGGCCGGCGGCACCTCGTCGGGGAGGAGCCAGACATCGACCTTGTCGAGGAAGTCTGGGAAGTAGTGCCGCCAGAACCACCCTTGCCAGGGACCGGCGAGCACGACTGCGTCGCGGAACTTGGTCTGGTCGATTCCGGGGCGACCGGGTCGCGCGAGTGTCTCGATGGTCGTGGTGATCGATCGGTAGTCGCCCCGCACGTAGTCGGTGAAATAGGCGCGACTCGCCGCAACCGGCCCGACCAACAGCACGAGCGCGACCCCCGTGGCGGCCAAACTCCGTAGCGGAATTCGCGGTGCGGCGTCGAATGCCGCGGCCACGAGCACGCCGATCGCGGGGATCGCCGGTAGGAGATATCGCGGCTGATAGGGCTTGTCGAAAATGAGCAGCAGCGCGAGAAAAGCGACCACCGACGCCGCGAATCCGAGCATGAGCCCCCCACGGCGGCGGATGACGACGGCGGCGACGCCGCCCACCACGAGCACCGCGGCGCCGACGGCAAATGCGGTTGAAAGCCGTCCGCTGCGCACCTCCTCCATGCCAACCAGCAGATCGAGCCACGCCATTCGGCCAATTTCGACCAGCAGCCCACGTGTGAGATTGCCGGTTCCAAAGGCCGGCAGGCTGTCGTGCAGCCCGCGCGCCAGGATCAGCCAGGGCAGCAGAATGGCCAGGCTCGCGGCGCCCACGGCGGCGAATACCAGCACGCGGCGCCGGCGCCGCCGCCAATGCCAGGGCAAGGCCAGCACCATGGCGGCGACCGCGATCGCAACGGTGAAGTCGATGTAGCTGCCCACCGCGACGCAGATGGCCATTCCGAGCCAATCGCGCCGCCGTCCGGAGCGCATGGCACGCTCGAACAGCCAGAGCGAGAGCACGGCGAAGAGGGCCGCGGGCGCATACATCCGCGCTTCGCGGCTGAAGAACACCAGCAGCGGTGACGTGGTGACGACCACGGCGGCGACCACCGCGGGCCAGGCCGCGACATAGCACCGGGCCAGGCGGTAGGTCGCGGGGATCAGCAGCAGCCCGAACGGGATCGACAATGCCCGCGCCATCGGCTCCGACTCGCCGAACCACCCGATCCACACGTTCAGCGCCATGTAGTAGAGCGGCGGATGCTCAAACGGCGCCGCGGCCAGATCGGCCACGATGTCGAGCAAGCCGGCGCGCGCGTACCAGATGGCGGCAACCTCGTCGAAATCGAAGTCGCCCAGCCCCTCCAGGTTCCACAGGCGCAGACCCGCCCCCAGCACGACGAGCAGCAGCACGGCTCGCTCGGGGGTGACGAAGCGCGCCATCCGCCGCTCCCCGCCCGCAGCAGCCAAGCGCAAGCTACCCGCCGTAGGCATCGAGCGTCTGACGGGCGATGCGGCGCCAGGAGTAGCGGCGGGGCCCCGCCCGCGGCCCCC
>DAOUHO010000162.1:0-18430 GCA_034428595.1 Chloroflexota bacterium
GTGAGCCGCGTCGTCGACGGCGCGGTCACCACCTACACGACGGGCAATTCGGCTCTGCCCGCCGATGGCGCCCACGCGCTGGCGGAAACGGCCGACGGGCGCGTGTGGGTGGCGACGGCCGGCGGAGTGGGGGTGTTCGACGGGAATACGTGGAAGACGTTCACCACGGCCGACGGCGTGTCCGGCAACGCGACGACGTCGATTGCGGTTGTGCCGGCGGTTGCCGGGGCGTAAGGCTGGCCGAAGCGACCGATCCGAGACGCTAAATGTTGACCGCGATCCCCGTATCGAGCACCCAGCAGGCTCGAACCGTGCCCCGTTGATGGGAAGGGGCCCGACCGGAGTCTTCTTAGGCTCGGTGGGCCTGGTCTTGGCGGCTCTGGCGGTCGCGGAGGCGAGCGAGGCGCACGAACTCTAGCGTCATGCGGCGTGACTCGGCCGAGAGCACGAGATCGTCGGCGAGATAGTGGCTGAGGCTGACTTCGAAGAGGAGGTCGTCGACCTGCGGCTCGCTCATGCCGTATCCGTCGCGGAGCACGGCGACCACGTCGGGGTCCCCCGCCGGACGCTTGCCGCCCTCCAGGGCGCTCACCTGGGAGGGGCGCACGCCGGCGCGGCGGGCCACCTCGCGCAAGTTCACCCCCTGGGTGCGCCGATAGTCACGCAGGCGTTCGGCAAGTAACGCGGAATCCACATTCAGCGTGCCGTTGACGGCGTCGACGGCGCCCGGGCTGAGCGAAGCGCTGACGGTTTGCGAAATCGAGCGAATGGCGGACTCGGCGACGCGGGCGATCGACTCTTCCGCGAGGTGGCGCCGGGTGCGGGCCAGGTCTTCGGGGACGTAGCCCGCGAGCACCAAGAGCTCGCGGGGATCCACGTCCAAACCGCCGGCTATAGCAACGAGCGTGGCGACGGTTGGACTTTTGTAGTCACCGCTTTCGAGTCGCGAGAGATAAGAGGGCGCGAGCCCGCAGCGCGCAGCGAGCTCGGCCTTGGACAACCGTCGCTGCTCGCGGAGCTGACGGACGGCTTCAGCGATTCCCATGAGGGGTAGGTAATGTATACGGCGCGAGGCAACGCGCCAAGCCACATCCGTAACGATTGTGCCACAACAGGCACCGGCGGTGCTCCCGGCGACAGTCGAAGTCACGCAGGAACGTCTCGACCGGACCGAGTATCCGGAAAGCGACCAGCTAGGTCGAGAGCAGCCGGCGGATCAGGCCGACATTCACGTCGCTCAGGGTGCCGACTTCGTGGTGCGCGACGGCTGCGCGGGGATCGGCCCGCCCGTCGCGGTTGACCCAGATAGCCGAAATGCCGCAGGTGCTGGCGCCGACAATGTCGTTCGTCACGCTGTCGCCCACAAACACGCACGCAAATGCAGCCACGCGCAGCGTGTGCAGCACATGGCCGAAGAACGCCGGAGACGGCTTGCCGGCGCCAAAGTCGCTGGAGACGAAGATTCGTTCCGGCAGGGCGTCGATTCCGGCCCCGGCGAGTTTGCGCAGCTGGTTGTCGCGGACCCCATTGGTGACGACGGCGAGGCGGCACTCGCGCGCGAGTCGTTCGAGGCAGGGCACGGCATCCGCAAACGTCTCGTGAGTCTGCGCGCGCAAGGGCGGGAACGCGTCGGCCAAGTGCTGCGCGAGGGTCGGATCCTGGATGTCGAATCGTTCCAGCGCCGCTTGCCACGAGCCGAGCCGGTAGGTCTCTCGCCACGACCGCAAGTACGCCAACTCAGGGCCATCGCCGGGGAACTCCGACCACAGCGCTTCCCACGAGCTGATGCCCACGCGGTTGCAAAACCCATGGACCGGCGAGGAGTGCCAGAGCTTGCGCGCCTCTTGGCGCAATGCCGTTGCCAGGTCCCCGGCCTCGATTCCATACCGCCCGGCGGCCGCATCCGCCGTGTCCACGATGCAGCGCATGGCCACGGGCTCTTCCGGCATGAGGGTCTCGTCGAGGTCAAATAAGACGATGGGGGCGTCGGGGGCCGGCGGCCGACGCTGGGAGTCACGTGCAGTCACGGATGACGCTTGGCGCCTGCGGTCAGGCGAGGGCGGCAGCCGAGCGGGACCAATGCCCCGTTTCGGCGATGCGCACGCAATCGGGCATCGAGGCCAGGATCACCTCGCACTGCAGCAGGTTGGGGGCGTAGGAGCCGGTCTTGACGGCGGGGGTGGCCATGCGCGTCGACTCGCGCCAGAGGGCGTTGCTGGGGCAGCTGTCGGTCATGACCCGGCCGCCCGCCTCCTCGATTTCCTGGGCGTAGCCAAGGCGGCGCGCCTGCGCCTCGATGGCGTAGGACATGGACACAAGCAGGGTCACGCCGTCGCGCACCCGCTTGCCGCGCAGCTCCTTGGCCAGTTCGACCACTTCCTGCAAGGTCGCATGCGGGCAGCCGAAGTAGACCAGGTCGACCTCGTCGGCAGTGGCGGTGGTGAGAGTGTCGTAGACGGCGGCCAGCTCGTCCGCGCCGAAGGTCAGCGTCTCGTCGGGCTCGCGACCCCGCAGTGCGGCCTCCAACGTGAACGCCTCGGGGGTGACGCCGACGATGTGCAGCATGGGCGCGCCGCCCGAGGTGGCCAGCGCGGCGCACAGCTGGCGGGCCGACTCGATCCGCGGCGACCGCAGCCCGGTGAACGCCGGAATGCGCAGTCCGCCGGCCTTTCCCGCGAAATAGCCCAGGCAGCCCCAATCGGCGTCCGAGGTCAGGTCGACGTCAACCTCGATGACGAAATCCGCGCCGCGGTTCTCGGTCTGGAGCACGCCGAACTCGGGTACGAACCCGGTGGCCATGGCGGCGGCCGCACTCTCGTTGCCGTTGCGCGTCGTCCGAGCGGCGAGGAACGAGTTCACGAACACCACGGCGTGCGACTCGGTCCAGGCGCAGACCTGGCCGCTGAGGGGCACGTTGCCCACCAGATAGGGCGCGCAGGTCCAGGTCATGGAGACGCCTGCCTGCCGCCCCAGGTCCAGCAGCTCCTGCTGGGCCGGAACCTGCCGCAGGTCGGGCTGGAACTGATCGAGGCGCTCCAAGTCCATGAAGCTGGCGTGCGCCGTGGCGGTGACGCCGACATCGTCGATGAGGCAGCCCTTGGTGTAGTTGATATAGCCCTCGATGAGATCGAAGGGCAGCTCGCCGAGCGTGCGGTTGGGGACGAAGAGGCCGCCCGGCAGCACGTTGTCCACTTCGATGAGGCGCTCGGCGCCGACGGCTTCGCCCCACTCCACGAGCAGGCGCAGGTGCTCGGCGCGCGAGTCGCCGCGAGCGCCCTCCAGCATGGCCTGCTGCTCGGAGGTCAGGTCGATGGTGGTGCGCGCCGGCGCGTTCGAGACGGCAGCGCGCCGCGGTGGGGAGGTCCTTTCGGTCGAGACCTCGACGACGCCGCGGTCGGCGTCCACGCGCACGATGTCGCCGGTCTGCATGGCGACGAAGGGGTCCACGTCGAGGTCCGTGACTAGCGGCAGGCCGAGCGCGACGCAGGCCAGCGTGCTCAGCTCGTCGAGCTCGGTGTTGATGAAGGCCAGCGGCGCGTGGCCGGCCATCTTGGCCAGCCGCAACATGAGCGAGGTGCCGGAGCTGCCCTTGGTGGAGCGGAAGACGAGCACCTTTCCGGCGATGTTGACGCCCTCGAAGGGGCTGCCGACCTCGACGATCTCGCCCGACGCGGGGTCAAAGCCGCCCCAGAAGGAAATGCGGGTGTCGGCCACCAGCGCCGGACCCTCGGCCACGCCGCCCACGATCTGGCGGCAGCTATAGGTGTGCATGGGCATGGGGCGGCTCCCGGTGGGCACGGCGAAGTGGGTCCGGCGGAGCATTATCGGATATGTGGTGTGGATGCGGTCGGGGCATGGGGCACGGCGAGAGACTGCGCGTGTGGCAGCGCGAAATGCCTGTGGGAGCGAGGCGGGTGGCTTGAGACGCGCCAGACCACCTGCGACGATGGCAGCCGTGATGCCCGAGCAAGACGACGATCAGGTCGGACGCAAGGAACAGCCGTACCCCAGCACGACGGGCCAGGACGCTGGCGAAGGGGTCGCCGAAGCGCGGGAGCGCCCGGTCTCGATCGGGCGATACGAAGGTGGAAACACCTGGGACGACCTCGAGGGCGTCAGCCTGAGGAAAGTGGCCGAGGGCTTGGTGCGCATCGAGCAAAGAGTCGCCACGATCGAAGAGCGCATGGTCACCAAGGAAGACTTGGCGGGGATGGCGACGAAGCAGGACCTCGATCAGGCGATCGCGACCATGGACGACCGCATGGTGACCAGCCAGGACCTTGAGGCGATGGCCACGAAGCAGGACTTGGAAGCGAACGTCGCAAGGCTCGAAGACCGCATGGCGACCAAAGAGGACATCAACCAATCCACGATGACCATTCTCAGGTGGAACATCAGCCTCATCCTGGCGGGTATCGCCATCATGGCAGGCGTCACGATCGGCATTCTTCAGCTTGTCTTGGCCAATATCCGTCTCTAAGCCCCATCGGCGTATGACACAGCCGATGGGGCCGTGCTTTAGGCGGCGCCTGAGAGGAGTTGCCAGCGGGCCTTGGCCGCGGGCCACTCGTCGTCCAGGATGGTCATGAAGGCGGCGTCGGCCCAGCGGTCGTCGACCTGCGCGTGGCGGCGGACGACGCCGTCGAGGCGGAAACCGGCCTTTTCGTAGGCGCGGATGGCGCGCTGGTTGGACGGCTCGGGATCGATCGCCACCCGGCTTACACCCTTCGTCTCGAATAGGAACTGCAGCAGCGTGCGAATGGCCTCGGTGCCGAGGCCGTGATCGCGCGCATCCGGCTCGCCGATGAAGATGTCGATCCCGGCGGACCAGGCGACATCGGCGTACCAGTAGCCGTACTGAATTTCGCCGACGGCGCGACCGTCAGCCTCGATGATGAACCTCCAGCAGGGCAGGTTGGAGGGTTCGAGAAACTCGCCTCGCGCCTCGGCGAGGCTCGACGGCGGGCGGCCGTAGAAGGCCATGACCTCCGGATCGCCGAGCCAGCGCATGAGATCCGGGAGATCGCCGGGCGTGATCGGCCGCAAGCGCAGGCGAGGGCCCTGGATGGGTTCGTGGTCGGTGGGGTCGGGGATGGGCATGGCGACCGGGGACGGCGGCTGGTGAAAGACATCATCGGATACGGCGCGCTGGCGTGAATTTTCCCGCACCCCCGGATCAAGTCGGGGCAGGCTCGATCCGTCTCCCACGGCGGGGAGATTGGGGCAAGGCGCCTGCGCCTCGGAGAGCGGTCGACTGGTGGCCGATCGAGAGGCGCCTGCCAAGAGCCGGAGGAGCACAGCAGCCGTACCGGCGGGCACGGACTACGGTGGGGACGCTGCTAGACTCCGAGCCTGCCGGCGCGGCGTCGACGCCTCGGCGTGAGCAGGTGCCATGACCGCCTTCTGGCTCGTATTGATGGGCTACCTGATCGGATCGATTCCGATCGCGTATTTGGCCGCCCGCCTGCGCGGCCACGATCTGCTCGACGAGGGGGCCGGGGGCGTGAGCGGGTCCGCCGCCATCGAGCAGTTGGGTCCGGTGCCCGGCGCGGCGGCCGGGTTCCTGGATGCGCTCAAACCCGTGCTGGTGGTAGCGGTCGCGCAGCGATTCGAGAGCTACGAGGTGTCCGCCGCCGCGGGTATGGCGGCCGTGGGCGGCCACATCTGGCCGGTCACGCTGCGGTGGCGCGGGGGCCGGGGCATTGGACCGGCCGGCGCGCTGCTGGCGGCGCTGGGGGCCTGGCAGATGTGCCTCGCCTTTGCCGGGCTGGTGCTCGGGCGGGCGCTGCTGCGCGACTCGGCGCCGGGCGCCCTGGTGGGGTTTTTTGCCACGGCGGTGCTGCTGAGCCTGACGGGTCAATCACTGACCATCGGCGTTACAGCCTGGGTGATCGTGGGCGTGGTGGTCCTGGGCCGCCTGATCGGGTATCGCAAGGTGCGGACCGAAGAAGACGTGGGATTGGCCCGTCTGATGGCCCGCCGCTTCCTCCTCGATCGTGACGAGCCCTGACTTTCGGCGACCGGTTGCGGTCGTCACCGACTCGAGTGCGTGCCTCCCGCGCGACGAGGTTGAGCGGTTGCGTATCGGCGTGGCGCCCATGGTCTTGGTGTGGCACGGGCAGGAGCTGCGCGACGGCGTCGACATCTCGCAGGCGGAGTTCTGGCAGCGCCTGACCACGGACCCTGAGTTGCCCACGACGAGCACGATGGCGCCGGGCGAGTATCAAGGGGTGCTGGAGGACGCGGCGGATTGGGCTCGCGCGGCGGTGTGCGTGTGCCTGCCCCGACCAATCTCGACGATTGCCGAGGTGGCCAATCTCGCGGCGCGTCGCATCGCCGACCGGCTGCCCGTCCAAATTGTCGAAGCCGGCGGTGCAGGCATGGCGGCGGGCTTTCCCGCGTTGCTCGCCGCGCGGGCGGCGGCCGGGGGCGCGGCGGCGACCGAGGTCGCGCAGACGGCGGAGCGGGCGGCCGAGCACAGCGCGATCGTCGCGGTGCTCGATTCGCTGTCGTACGTGGCCCGAGGCGGACGCGTTCCCAGCATCGTGGCGCGCGTGGCCGACGCCCTGCCGTCAACCTTCGTGTTGCGCTTCGGGGACGGCACGGTCGGCGTGCGGGCGCGCTTCGGTTCGCGCGCGCGGGCGGTGCGGGGCCTGGTGCACCACGTATCAAAACAGGCCCAGCGCGCCACGTATGTCGGCATCACGGTGCACCACGGCTCGGACGAAGCCGAGGCGCACGAGTTGGCCGCACACGTGCAGCGCATCATCCGGCCCGACGACCTCTTCGTGACCGGCTTTACGCCGGTGATGGGGGCGCACGTCGGACCGGGGCTGATCGGGCTGGCGTACTGCGCGCTGCCGGCCTGAGGGGTGCGCGTTCCGGTCGACCGCGCTAGAGCGAGGCGCCCGCGCCGGCGATGAACAGGCCCGCGTCGTCGTCGGGTCCCGCGTCCACAATGTCGTCCAGGGTCGGTGCGTCGCGCTTGGGCAGCGTCACGTCCTCGATATCCAGCACCGCATCGATGAGATTGATGGCGAACCAGGCGTCGTGCCCGTCCATGGTGAAGGCCTCGGGCACGGCGCGGGCCGTGTCCCGCATGATGCCTAGCCCGTCCGTGTAAGGCTCGAACGAGACGATTCGCTCCAGCCGAACGCGAAAGCTCTTGTCGCCGCCCTTGAAGTAGATGTGCTTGGTGGTGATTCCCAGGATGCCGTCGTCGGTGCGCTCCATCTCGGTTTTCTCGATTGGGCGGCCCCGAAAAGCGCCCGGACGCACGTAGACGCCCTTGGCCACTCGGACGCTCACGCCCATGGACTGCCCGCGGAACTCTCGGCGTGTGACCTGCCGCAGGTACCCCACGTCGTCGAACAGCCAGATCAACGCTTCGCTCTTCATCAGGTTGAAGGGCACGCGGCCAAACGCCGCCCGCGCCGTGCGGCGGTCGTAGCGGGGGATCACGCCGTGCTCGCCGACGACGTTGAGCAGCGCCAGCTTGCGGAAGAGGTCGTAGTGGCCTCGCCGGTCGAGCCGGCTGGGACTGAGGCCGAACTGGTCGCGATAGCGGCTCAATCCGCGCCGTTCCTGGCCGGTGAGCACGTGATCTTGCATGGCGGCTTCGACGGCGTCGCCCCAGGTATCCGCCAGCGTGTCCGCCAAGGCGGCGTCGGACATGGCGATGAAGCCGTCGGCGGCCGTTTCGCGAATCCTGGCGGGCAGCGCCTCCAGGTCGTCGCCGCGCAGCGCCGCCTGGACGCACAGGTCGCGAATGGCCGCCTGGGCGCGGGCGTTCTTCGTGGCGCAGGCCCCGTGCTGGCGGCGCAAGAAGCCCGCCGGCTCTCCGCAGTACCGACAATCGCCCATCTGTCGGCCTCCATATGCCCGTGCGGGCGGGCAGCGCGCACGGCACGTTCAGTATGCCCCGTTGCTCAAGGGGCTCCCCATTGCGCGGCGGTGCGTACACTCGACCGCACCGCGCATGTACCGGGGGCCGGCCGCTGGATTCGAAGCTGCGCGCGCAGCTGCTGGAGATCGGGCGCGCGGGGATTGCCGCCGTGGACCCAGCGGCGGCGGTGACGGCGGTCGTGCGCGCCGACGCCGAGGCGCTTCACGTCGGGGACGCGACGTTGCCGTGGGCGGATATCGACCGCGTCGTGATTTTGGGCGCGGGCAAGGCGAGCGCCCGGATGGCCGCCGCCCTTGAAGCGCAACTGGGCGACCGCGTCAGCGGCGGGCTCGTCATTGTCAAAGACGGCCACGGGGCGCCGACGGCCACCGTCGAGATCGTGGAGGCGTCTCACCCCTATCCCGACGAACGGGGTGAACGCGCGGCGGGTCGGCTGCTGGCGTTGGCGCGGCAGGCCGGGCCGCGCGACGTCCTGCTGTGCTGCATCTCGGGCGGCGGGTCGTGCCTTACGCCCGCCGTGGCGCCGGGCGTATCGCTCGAGGCGCTGCAGCAGCTCACCGACCAATTGCTGCGCAGCGGCGCGACGATCAATGCCATCAACGCCGTGCGCAAGCATCTGTCGGTGGTTCACGGCGGGCGGCTGGCGGCGGCGGCGTACCCGGCGCGGGTGGCGGCGCTGATCGTGAGCGACGTCGTGGACAATCCGCTGGACGTGATTGCCTCGGGGCCAACGGTGCCGGATCCGACGACCTATGCCGACGCGCTGCGCGCGCTCGACGACCATGGGTTGCGTGAAACCGCGCCCGCGCCGATCCGCGAGCATCTCCAGCGCGGCGCGGCGGGGGCGGCGGAGGAGAGCCCCAAGCCCGGCGACGCGCGGCTGGCGGACGTGCGCAACGTGATCATCGCCGACAACGCGCAGGCGGCGGAGGGGGCCGTGCGGGCGGCGCGCGAGAGAGGTGTCGACGCACTGCACGTCACGTCCGCGGTGGAAGGGGAGGCCCGGGAATTCGCGCTGGCGCTGGCGGGCACCGCGCGGGACATCGCCCGCCACGGGCGGCCGGTGGGCCGGCCGGGATGCGTGGTGTTCGGCGGCGAGACCACGGTGACCGTGCGCGGCGCGGGCAGGGGCGGCCGGAACCAGGAGATGGCCCTGGCGGCGGCCATCGCCCTGGAGGGGACGACGGGCGCGGCGGTGATGGCGCTGGCTACCGACGGGACCGACGGTCCGACCAGCGCCGCCGGCGGCCTGGTCGACGGCGGCACGGTGGGCCGCGCGCGCGCGGCGGGCATCGACGCCGCCCGCGCCCTGAACGACAACGACTCGCACGCGTTCTTGTCGGCCGCGGGCGACCTGATTGAAACGGGGCCCACGCACACGAATGTCAACGACCTCTACGTCGCGGTTGGCTGGTAGCCGATGTCGCAAGAACCCGCGCCGCCCCCCGACGTCGAATGGGTCAAGGTCTCCGGCCCGGACGCGCTGGCGCCGCTGGACCGGCATTGGATCCGCCTCTTGCGAGTGGCGCTGCTGGCCGCGGCCGTGCTCATTGCCTGGCGCATCTTGGCGTGGCAGGAAGACTCCTACCAGCTCGCCGCCGCCGGGGCGCCCGCCGCGCAGACGATCGCCGGGTCGATGGTCACCGCGCCGCCGATTCCGGAAACGCCGGTGCCCACGGCCGTGCCGGTGGTGGTGATTTCGCCCACGCCTACGCCCACGGTTGCGCCCACGCCCACGCCAACCCCGCCGCCCACGCCCACGCCCAACACGCACACCGTGCGGGCCGGCGACTCCCTGTCGGTGATCGCCGACTTCTACGGCGTGAGCATGAGTGCGATTCTCGAGCTCAACAACATTCCCGACCCCGACAATCTGCTCATCGGGCAGGTGCTCATCCTGCCGCCGGAGGCGGAAGTGCCCGCCGAAACCGAGCTCCCGGCGACCTACATCGTGAGGCCGGGCGAAACGCTGTACACCATTGCGGTGGCGCTGGGCGTGACGGTTGAAGAGCTGATAGCCGCCAACGAGATCCCCGACCCCAACAACATCTTTGCCGGGCAGGAACTCAACGTGCCGGGCGGCGGGGGGTGAGGCGGGTAGGATTGTTGCGCGCGGCGGGCGCCCGTAGACTGGCGGGGCTCGTCGAGCCGGTGTCGGCGTCAATTCTGGCGTCGGAGCTTCACGCCGTTCCCAACGCATGCTGGAACGTCCGCACGTTCGCCTGCCGGACGGGACCTTGAGAATGAGGAGACAGACGTAGATGGCAGCGACAAGCGACGACGCGCCACGCGTCAACGAATGGCAGCGGGTCGGCGGCCGCGCCGGCGGCACGATCACGGCCATCGCCGGCGCCGATCAGGGCGAGGGCGCGCGGCGGCTCTTCGCCGGGACGATGTCCGGGGTCTATGTGTCGGACGACGGCGGCGACTCGTGGCGGATTTCCAACCGCAACCTCACCAGCCCCTACGTGCAGGCGCTGGTCGCCTCACCCGCGGTGAGCGAGGACGGCACTGTTTTCCTGGGCGTGGTTGGCGGCGGCGCCTTCAAGTCGTTCGACCGCGGCGACACGTGGAATCAACTGGCCTTCTGGAGCACGATGCCCAACGTGGTGGCCATCGGCTTGTCCCCGGCCTATGACACGGACCGCATGGCCTTCCTGGGCAGCGACGCCGACGGCGTGTTCCGATCGACGAACGGCGGGCGGAGCTGGAATCCGTCCAGCAGCGGGCTCACCGGGCTGTCGGTGCAGGCCGTCGCGGTATCGCCGAATTTCACCAACGACCAGATGGTCTTCGCGGGCATCGTGGACGGGGGGCTGTGCCGCTCGACCGACGCCGGTCGGACTTGGACGCAGCTCGGCAAGTCGACCGTCGGCACCGCCACGGTGCAGGCGGTGGCGCTGTCGCCCGCGTTCAAGGACGCCCGGGTGGTGGTGATCGGCACCGAGGAGCATGGGCTCTGGCGCTCGACGGATGGCGGGCGTCGTTGGGTCGCCGTCGATGACGTGGCGTCGCAGTCGATCAACGCCGTCGCCATGTCCCCCAACTTTGGCGAGGATCAGCTTGTCGTGGCGGGGACCGGCGATGCCGGCGTGCTCGTGAGCACCGACGCCGGGCAGACCTGGACGATGCGCTCGGTCGGCGACGAGGCGGGCGCCGTGCTCAGCGTGTCGGTGATGGTCGACGGCGGCGCGACGACCATTTGGGCCGGCACCTACGAGACCGGCCTCTATCGGTCGACGGACCTGGGCGAAACCTGGGAAGCGGCCAACAACGGCATCACGAGCCAGAACTGGGTCACGCTGGCCCTCAGTCCGGCCCTTGCCCGCGACGGAACGATGTTTGCCGGTGGAACCGGGACGGGGGTGTTCCGGTCGAACGACGGCGGCGAATCATGGGCGCCGGTCACCGAGGACTTTGCCGAAGCCGACGTGACGGGCCTCGCCATTTCGCCGAACTACCAGCGCGACCGCATCGTGTTTGCCGCGACCGGCATCGGGCTGCTGCGAACCACGGACGGCGGCGACGAGTGGCGCGAGATGGACCGCGGCATCGACACCGAGGAAATCCGCGCGGTTGGCGTGTCTTCCACCTATGCGCGCGATCGCACGGTGTTCGCGGGCGGCCCGCTGGGCCTGGGATACAAGAGCACCGACAACGGCAACTCGTGGACGCAAATCGACTACGAGTTCGACGGCGAGACCATTGCGGCCATCGCCACCGGGCCCGACTTTGCCAATGACCAGACGGTCTTTATCGGAACCCTGGGCGAGCGCACGGCGGCGGTGCACCTGAGCCAGGACGGCGGGGCGACCTTCGAGCGGTTCGTGGAGCATGACTCCGCGGCGCCGTGGATTGCGCTGGGGATTCCGGCTTCCTTCACCCCGGAGGATCGCTGGTGGATGTTCGCCACGGCAGGCCAGGTGTTCAAGCCGGCGGAGCGCATTTCGGATACCTGGAGCGGCACCTTCCCGGCGAGCCGGCGCTCAGCCGTGCTGGCGGTCGTGCCGGCGCCGGTGCCGGGCGACGAGCGGGTGTTCGCCGCCACCAGCGCCGGGGTCTACCGCAGCGCGACGGGCGGCGCGTCGTGGCAGCCGATCAACGAGGGCCTGAGCAACCTGGCGGTGCTCACGGTCGTCGCGTCACCCGATTTTGCCGAGGACCAGAGCGTGTACGCGATGGCGCTGGGCGGCGAGATCTGGCGCTGGGTCGATGAGCCGCCGGAGGCTGAAGAAGCCGACGAAGCAGCGGACGCGGCGGGCGACGGGGAGTAGGCGGCGGGCGCGGACTCGATGTGACCGAGGCGGCTGTTTCGGGCGCTCTAGATTCCTCGCTGCGCTCGGAATGACGATTATGGACGGTGGCCCGCGCTGCGTGCAGCGTGGGATTGGTTTCGTGGGGACGTCCCAGGCTGCGCGCAGCCTGGGCCACCGGGCACGAAGAGGGCGACCACCAGGGCCGCCCCTCCACGGCGGGCGGGTTGCGCTACCCGACGATCGAGTAGAGCCAGGTGCCCAGCACGAGACTCAACGTGGCCAGGGTCACCAGCACCACGAGTCCGGTGCGTGACACCCGCCAGGAACTCGGACGCTCGATCATTGTCAGTGGTCCTCAGGATGATTCGGGGTGGATCGCTGGGTGCACTTTAGGCAGGCGCGGCGGCCGCGGCAAGAGGCGCGTGACGCGTTGTTGGGGGAGGGCGCCTCTGCTAGACTTGCCCGGCTCGCGAGGGTGTGAATGTTTTCACAAAGTCCTCGGATCGGACTGAGTCGCGATGGGCCTGCTGCGCGCGGCGGCGCTGGCACTCCAGTTCGGCTCGCTGGTCGGGGCGATGTTCATTGTCGGCATCCTCGGGGGTCGGTGGCTCGATGAGCGGTTGGACCTCAGCCCGCTCTTTTTGCTTGTGGGATTGATGCTCGGTCTCGTCGGCTCAGCCTACGTCTTCTACCGGATCATGACCGCGTTGTCGCGCGCGGATCGGTAGCGCATGGCCGCCGTTAGCCCGCCTCCGGTTGAGGCGATCAGGTTCGCCGAGGACGCGGAGGACGTCACCCCCCACATCAGCGCGGCGGCCGAGCCATTGGGCTATTTCGGGCCCTTCACCTTCACCAACTCCATGCTGATGATGTTCATCACCATGGCCGTGCTGCTGGTCGTGGCCTGGCTGGCGTCGCGGCGGATCCGCCAGGATCCGGAGGGAGCGCTGGTGCCCGAGGGGCTGCAAAACGCCGCCGAGGCGGTGATCGAGTTCCTCGACGAGCTGGTGCAGTCGACGGTGGGCGGCAAATACGCCCAGCGCGTGTTGCCCATCGGGGCGACGTTCTTCATCTTCATCCTGGTCGCCAACTGGTTCAGCCTGCTGCCGGGCATCGGCACCATCTGGCTGCGCGTCCCGGACCCGCACGACCCGGCGCACCAGATCGCGGCGCCGATATTTCGACCGGCGACCGCCGACATCAACATGACGCTGGCGCTGGCGATCTTGGCGTTCCTCGTCATCCACGGCTCCGGCATCCGGGCGCACAAGCCTTGGGGCCACATCAAGGAAATGTCCCAGGTCGCGCTGCTGGCGCCGGTGTTCATCCTGATCGAGCTGTTCGTGGTCATTTCGCTGTCGTTCCGACTCTTCGGCAACCTGTTTGCCGGGGAGGTGGTCCTGAACGGACCGATCCTGGCGGGATTCGCGCTGGGGCATATCCCGTTGATCGGGGTCGTGTTCCTGGTACTTGAGTTACTGTTCGGGCTGGTTCAGGCCGTAATCTTTTTCATGCTCAGCATGGTGTTCACGGGACAAGCCGTGGCTGAGTCGGGTCACGAGGCGCACTAGACGCCGCGAGGAGGGGTTGGACGCATGGAACAAGCTGCAAACCTGGCACCGTTGGGCGCCGGGTTGGCAATTGGCATCGGCGCCATTGGGCCGGGCCTGGGAATCGGTCTTGGGGTGCAGGCGGCCATGAATGCCATCGGTCGCAATCCGGAGGCGGCCGGCGATATCCGCAATACGATGATCGTGGGTCTCGGTTTGGCCGAGGCCATCGGCATCTACGCGTTCATCATCGGCATCCTTTTGGCGTTCGGCTAGGACGGCGACCGCTGCAAGCGTAGGCGGAGGCGACGCTGATGGACGGGTTAATCAACTCACTGGGGATCAGTGGCTGGAACATTCTCTTCCAGCTGGTGAGCTTTGTGATCTTCTTGTATCTGATGCGGCGTCTGCTGTTCGGGCCGATCACGCAGATGCTGCGCCGGCGCCGCGAGCGGATCAGCGAGAGCCTGCAGGAAGCGGAATCCCTGCGGGGGGAGGTCGAGCGCGAGCGAGCGGAGTTTCAGGCCGAGCTCGCCGACGCCCAGGCGGAGGCCCAGCGGATCCGCGACGAGGCCGCTCGCAGCGCTGAAGCGCTGCGCACGCGCGAGGTCGAGCGCGCGCGCGAGGAAGCGGAACGGCTGCGCAGTGACGCCCGCGCGGAGATCGACCGGTCGCGGGCGCAGGTCCGCGAGGAGCTCCGCACCGAGACGGCGGAGCTGGTGCTGGGCGCCACGGCCCGCGTGCTGGATCGCGCCATCGACGACCCGGAGCACCGCCGCCTGGTGCAGGAAGCCCTGGCGGACGTGGACGGGGGCGCCCGGTGAGAAAGGGCGCAGCCGCGCGCCGACGCCGCGCCCGCACCTATGTGCAGGTCGTGGTCGCCGCGGCGCAGCGCGAGGACTCCTGGGACGACTGGGAGAGTGACCTGCGCACGCTGCGGGCCATTGCGGACGACGACTCCGTGCGCGGGTTTCTCGAGAACCCGGGGACGCCGCTGGCCGAGCGACTGGACCTGGTCGACCGCGTGGCCCGGTCATCGGTGAGCGTGAACGGTCTCGGACTGCTGCACGTGCTGGTGACGAGCCGGGACGTTGACGCGCTGCCCGAGATCGAGCGTGGGTTCTTGCGCGTCGCCGACCGCGAGCGCCGCATGGACCGCGTGCACGTGACCACGGCGGCGCCGTTGCAGGAGACCGAGACGGAGGAGTTGCGCCAGCGGCTGGCCCAGGCGGGCCGCCGGCTGCACCTCACCACCACGACCGATCCCGCCCTGTTGGGCGGCTTCGTGGTGCGACGCGGCGACAATGTTTTGGATTTGAGCGTGCGCGCCCGGCTTCAATCGCTGGGCCGGGCGTTGCGCTAGGCGCGAGGGACGCGAATGTCAATCAGCCCACAAGAAATCGCAGACGCCCTCCGGCGAGAAATCGAGGGCTTTCAGGCCAGCGCCCAGCAGGCCAACGTGGGCAACGTGCTCGAGGTCGCCGACGGCGTCGCGCAGGTCACCGGCATCTCCGAGTGCCTGGCGGGCGAGCTGCTCGAGTTCCCCGACGGTGTGATGGGCATGGCGCTCAACCTGGAAGAAGACACCGTGGGCGCGGTGATTCTCGGCGACTACCTGACGATCGAGGAAGGCGACGAGGTGCGCACCACTGGCCGCGTGGCCGAGGTGCCCGTGGGTCCGGAGCTGCTCGGTCGCGTGGTCAACGCGCTGGGCGAGCCGGTTGACGGCAAGGGACCGATCACCTCCAGCGCCACGGACGTGATCGAGAAGGTGGCGCCCGGCGTGGCGCTGCGCCAGGACGTGGATACGCCGGTGCAGACGGGCATCAAGGCTATCGACGCCATGATTCCGATCGGCCGCGGCCAGCGCGAGCTCATCATCGGCGACCGGCAGATTGGCAAGACCGCCATCGCCCTGGACACGATCATCAACCAGCGCGGCGGCGACCTGATCTGCATTTACTGCGCCATCGGCCAGAAGGAAAGCGCCGTGGCGCAGGTGGTGGCCTTGCTGCAGGAATACGGCGCGCTGGAGCACACCATCGTCGTGGCGGCCACCGCGAGCCAGCCGGCCGCCCAGCAATTCATCGCGCCGTTCGCCGCCTGCACGATGGGCGAATACTTTCGCGATCGCGGCCAGGACGCGCTGGTGATCTTCGACGACCTCACCAAGCACGCCTGGGCCTATCGCCAGGTGTCGCTGGTGCTGCGCCGCCCGCCGGGGCGCGAGGCCTACCCGGGCGACGTGTTCTACCTGCACTCGCGACTGCTGGAGCGGTCGGCGCGCATGCACGTCGACCAGGGCGGCGGGTCGCTGACGGCGCTGCCGATCATCGAGACGCAGGAAGGGGACGTGAGCACCTACATCCCCACCAACGTCATCTCGATTACCGACGGGCAGATTTACCTGGAAGCCGACCTCTTCAACGGCGGCATCCGACCGGCCATCAACGCCGGGCTCTCCGTGTCGCGGGTGGGCGGCGACGCGCAGATCCGCGCCATGAAGCAAGTGGCCGGACAGCTGCGGCTGGGCCTGGCGCAGTACCGCGAGGTGGCGGCGTTCGCGCAGTTCGCCTCCGACCTGGACCGCGCCACGCGCAACCAGCTGGAACGCGGGGCGCGCCTGACCGAGCTGCTCAAGCAAAAGCAGTTCGAGCCGGCGCCGATCGAGGAGCAGGTCTGCATCATCCACGCCGGAACCTCGGGCGCGGTGGACGCCGTGCCAACCGACCAGGTCGCGAACTTCGAGCAGGAGTTGCTCGACTTCCTGCGCTCGGGGCAGGCCGAGCTGTTGGACCGCATTCGGGAGTCGCGCGAGCTGAGCGACGACGACGAGGCCGCGCTGGACGCGGCGATCGCCGACTTCACGACCAACACGTTCTCGGGCCGCGCCGCGATGGCCGGCAGCTAGCCGATGGCCAACCCGCTCGAGCTGCGGCGCCGCATTCGCAGCGTCGAGAACACGCGGCAGATCACCCGGGCCATGCAGCTCGTGGCGGCTTCGCGCATGCGCCGCGCCCAAGACGCGGCGGACGCCGCGCGGCCCTACGCCCAAGAGGTTCTCGGGCTGATGCAGCAGCTCGTGGCGGCCACCGGCGACGACCTGCTGCCGCCGATGCTGCGGGCGCGGCCCGTGGAGCACTCGGCCTACGTGGTGATGACGACGAACCGCGGACTGTGCGGTGCGCTCAACACCAACGTCGTCCGACAGGCGATGGAAGACATCGAGGAGTCGCGAGCCAGCGCGGAAGTGTCGGTGATCGTGATCGGCCGGCGCGGGCGCAACTCGCTGGCGCGGCTGGTGCCCATGCTGGCGGCCTTCACCGACATTTCGGACCGTCCGACATCGGCGGATATCACCCCCATCGCCCGGCTCGTGATGGACGGCTACCTGGCGGGCGACTTCGATGAAGTCCAGGTCGTGTATCCGGAATTCGTGAACACGCTGACGCAGCGGCCGATGTCGCTGCGCCTGCTGCCCGTCGTGCTGCCGGAGGACGCCGATCCCCGCGACGCCGACGTGATCTTCGAGCCGGACCCGTCCACGGTGCTCGAGGCGCTGGTGCCGCGCTTCATCGAGACGGTGCTCTACGAGACGCTGCTCGAGCTCACGGCCAGCGAGCACAGCGCGCGCATGGTGGCGATGCGCGCGGCCACGGAGAACGCCAGCGAGCTCATCGACGCCCTGGGGCTCACCTACAACAAACTGCGACAAGCCAAGATCACCAGCGAGATCATCGACATCGCCTCCGGCGCCAACGCGCTGGCGCAGCGCGCGTGAGGAAGGACTAGGAATGGCGAGCGGACGCATCGCACAAATCATCGGGGCCGTCATCGACGTCGAGTTCCCGGCCGGCGAGCTGCCGGCGCTCTACAACGCGCTGGAGGTCGAGGCGCCGGATCGCGACGACCGGGTGGTGCTGGAAGTCGAGCAACACGTCGGCGACGGCCGGGTGCGGTGCGTCTCCATGCGCCCGACCGAAGGCCTGAGCCGCGGGCTGTCGGTGGCCGATCTGGGCGGACCGATTTCGGTGCCGGTCGGCGCGCCGACGCTGGGTCGGGTCTTCGACGTGACCGGCGAGCCCATCGACGGCAAGGGCGACGTCGTCACCGAGACGCGGTACCCCATTCACCGCGCGCCGCCGCCGCTGACCGAGCAGACCACGCAGGCGGAGGTGTTCGCCACCGGGCTGAAGGTCATCGACCTCATCGCGCCCTTCACGCGCGGCGGCAAGACCGGCGTGTTCGGCGGGGCGGGCGTGGGCAAAACGGTGATCATCATGGAGATGATCAACAACATCGCCGTGCAGTACGGGGGCTACTCCGTCTTCTGCGGCGTCGGCGAGCGCACGCGCGAGGGTACCCAGCTCATCCGCGAGATGACGGAGGCCGGCGTGATCGGCAACGCCTGCATGGTCTTCGGCCAGATGAACGAGTCGCCCGGCGCGCGCCTGCGGGTTGGGCTGGCCGGTTTGGCGCTGGCCGAGTTCTTCCGCGACGAGGAAGGGCGCGACCTGCTGCTTTTCATCGACAACATCTTTCGCTTCACCCAGGCCGGCTCCGAGGTATCGGCGCTGCTCGGGCGGATGCCGTCGGCGGTGGGCTATCAGCCGTCGCTGGGCACCGAGATGGGCGAGCTGCAGGAACGCATCACCTCGACCACCAAGGGCTCGATCACCTCACTCGAGGCGATCTACGTGCCCGCGGACGACTACACC
>DAOUHO010000163.1:0-1770 GCA_034428595.1 Chloroflexota bacterium
CCTCGACGCCGTTCACCCACACGGTGGCGTCGTAGTCGACCGCCTGGAAGTGCAGCAGCACGCGCCGCCCCGCCCAGGCGGACGGAATGGTGACGCTGCGCCGGTACCACACCGCGTTCAGGAAGTCGTGGTTTCCAATGCCCGAGAGCCGCGACTCGGGGCAGAACGGCACCATGATGGCGGCGTTCAGATCGCGCTCCAGCAGCCCGCGCTCCAGGCCGCTGTCACCCTGGTCGATCTCGAACTGCCAGCAGCCGTTCAGGCACAGCCAGTCGGGCCGCACGAACTGCGGGCGCGGGTACTCGTCGCGGGGGATCTGCAAGACGGCTCTCCTCTGTAATCATCAAAGAATATGCATACCTCAGAACGAATGTGAGGTATTATATTTTTGTGAGGTATTATCCAATACCGAGAGACCGATCCTGAGGATGCCATGACATCGCACGAAATCGCAGACCGTTCGGAGGCCGCAGTTGCCGCCATAGTCCCGCGGTCCGTCAGGGTGCGGCGCGACCGCAAGGATGGCCACTCAATCTGGCTCAGACTCAATGAAATGTACATCAGGGTCGAGTGGCTTGGCGAGGGTGGGTTGCGCCAAGCGCGCGAGTTGCTGGCCGGCCGGAAGAACCGTCCGGACGTCGTGGTTGCCCGCCGTATGTCTCCCGGCGCGCGGGAGGCGCTCTCGGCCGCGGGGGTGGGGTGGGTCGATGAGACAGGCGCCGCTGAGATCGCGCTGGGAACGCTGATCGTCTCCAGGAGCGGGCGACCGAGTGAAGTGCCGCCGAAGCCGCCTCGGTGGACACCCTCGGTCCTTGCCGTCGCCGAGGCACTGCTATGCGGCGGAAAGCCTACGGTAAGCGGCGTGCAGAAAACGACCGGACTGTCCATGGGAAGCGCCACTAACGCGCTACGTGTCCTCACCGATCTTGGGCTCTTGGCGGCTTCGGCACAGCGCGGGCGTGGCTCCGGCCGGTCCATACCTGATCAGGACCGGCTCTTGGACGCATATGCGACCGCCGCCGAAGCCATGATGCCTGCGACCGCACTCACGGCCGGCGTGACTTGGCGCGACTTTGCAGCCCGCTTGAGCGAATCAGGTCATCAATGGACGAGTACTGGTATCGTGTGGGCGGCTACCGGCTCGGTGGCGGCTCTGGTGCTCGCCCCCTACCTTACGGCGGTCACGACCGGCGAAATCTACATCGACCGCGAGACCATCTCGGGACTCGAATCCGTCGCCGTGCAAGCCGGCCTGCGACCGATGGAGGGGGGCAGGCTCACCCTGCGGCCGTTTCCTACCATTGCAGTCAAGCGGTTGTCTGTCGTGCGGGATGGCCTGCCCGTTGCACCGTGGCCAAGGGTGTACGCAGATCTGCGTAGCGTCGGGGTACGAGGCGAGGAGGCCGCCGAGCATCTCCGGGAGGTGATCCGTGGCCGATGAGCCGCGTCGCGGCGTGAGCGGGCGCTCCTCAATGCAGAGTTCGTCCCGGAGAACGATCGAGTCTGGCGCTGGGTGGCGGACCGTGTGAACTCTGAGCCAGAATCGGCGGAGTTACCCAAACCGTAGAAGTGAACGTCGCCGGGCTGGCTGGTTTCCTTCTCGCCAAGACAGCCGCTGCATTCTCGCGGCGTAAGCCCAAGGACTGGTACGACATTGCATTTGTGCTCTTCCACAACGACGCCGGCGGTCCGACGGAGGCGGCGAACGTGGTACGGGAGCGATTCGCTGAGGACGTTAACGGGCTTGAAACGGCGCTGAACGATCTGAGA
>DAOUHO010000164.1:0-21917 GCA_034428595.1 Chloroflexota bacterium
GGGCGTCATCGGTTGCTTTGAGCCGCCGACGCGAAGATAGCTTCCGCCGGGGCTGTCGTGCTGGGCATGGCCCTCGGGAACCGAAACCAGCAGGAACGACTGCCGGTCCAGTTCGCGGCGGTAGGCCGCCACTCGGATCGCTGGGGTAATGGAATCCCTGCAGACTTCCCCTACGAGTCGTTCCACTTCGTCCAGACGCTCTCGAGACATTCCCGGAACCTCACCGCCATCGGTGACGCCGAGCAGGAGCACACCGCCTCGGGCGTTGGCAAGGGCGGCGATCTCGTCAGCCCAGTCGTCACGCGACTGTCGGATCCGCCGGGCACTACTGAGGTCGACCTCCTTGAACTCCCAGCCGTTGTCCTCGCCCAAGCGCAATTGGCGCCTGATCAGCTCGTCGCTGTACGGCATCGTCATCGCTTGCTCACCCGCCTCGCGATCCGCGGAACGCCCCAAACTGTCTAGCCAACGGTCAGGTTGGTCTCCGCTACCCTACCCCAGGCACTCTTGGCTATTCCGTTCACGGCCAGCCGAGCAATTTTCTGCTTCAAAGCGCGCTATTCGTCGCCGCGCACGGCCCGCGGTGCCGGGGGTGGGAGTCGAACCCACACGACCGAAGTCCCGGGATTTTAAGTCCCGTGCGTCTGCCATTCCGCCACCCCGGCGGGGACGCCTAGCAGAGTACGGCCAAGGATTCGCTTCCGTGTAGGGGCGGCCCTCGTGGCCGCCCGTCAGGCTGCTACTCCGCGTGCTCCCAGCTGGCGATGAACTCGTCCACGCTGAAGCCGGCGTGCATCCGTTCTAGGGAGTACGGAATCGGACCCGACTGGTAGCCGGGCACGAAGTCCTCGCCGTCCGGAGCCAGCAGATGGTCCTCGAGCGCGCCGAACCGCTGCCAAATCGTGTCCGCCTCGGGCTTGGTGAACCGCTCGGCAAACGGCGGCCCCCAGTTGAGCGAAATACCGTGACTCGAATCGGCGCGGCGGCGGAACTCCGGCGACAGGCTGGCGTAGTCCGGCCGCTTGAGGTTGTGGATGTGCATCGCGGCCTTGCAGAGCCAGATCGTCAGCTGCAGCTTGGTCGCGGCGCCCGCGCCGGGCCGCAGCGCCTCCAGCGTGTCCAGATAGGCGTCCCCGTCACGGTCCAGCACCGCCCGCAGGGCGCGCTCGGTGTCGTCCTTCAGCCTGGCCGTGCGCGCGGCCCACAGCTCGAACCAACCGCGAGTCTCGGCCGACAGATGCCGCGTGAAATCCAGGTGCTCCCAGTGGGGATAGGTCGTGTGACCGCCGTGCAACGTGCGGCGCTTGGGCTCGCTCATGTAGCGGCTGCCCCAGTGGATCAGGTAGTTGACGTAGACCAGCACGTCGCCCGCGCGCAGCTCAACCTGCTCGCCGCCGGGAATCGGCACGCGGCTGTTCTCCAGCAAGCTGCGGTTCTCGGCCTCGGTGTTGATCCGCGTGTGGCTGCCGGGAACGATCCAGAACACGCTGTCGTCATACAGCGGAATGTTCCACTGGAGATAGTTCGGCCCGTCCTCGACCAGGCTGTCCTGCATCGACTGCATCGGCCCCATGTCGATCGGGTGAATGTCGCGGTGCCAGGGCGCCGGACCGTAGTCAAAGGTGGGATTGCACATCATTTGCATCGTGCTGATCCCGGCGTGCTCATCGTCGAGCAACTCCGCGGCCAGACCGCGAATCGGTTCCGAGGCCCACAGCTCCACTGCCTCGGCCGTCTCTCCGTCGATGAACGTCTCGGTGTTGGTCAGGCGCGGTTGCAGCGAACTGTCCCAGATGCCGCCCGGCGGATCGTCCGGCCCGCGCTCGCGCCGCCAAACCTCTCGCTGCCGATCGAGCAGCGCCTCGTAGGTCACGCGCAGCGATGCCAGCTCGCTCGGCGGAATCACGTCGCGCTTGACCAGATATCCATCGCGCATCAACTGCGCGCGATCGCTCAACGACATGGGCATCACTCCCAAGCGGCGCCAGGAACAATCCCATCGTGGCACCCATGCGCCCACTTCGTCACCCCGAGTGCCCCTCTTCGTCGTTCCGAGCGCCAGCGAGGAATCTCAGACGCTCGACCCCGGCCGCGAAGAGCAAGATCCGGGTAGGGGCGGGCCTTGTGCCCGCCCGTTTGCCCTCAAGCCACCTGGCCGCCTCGATCGTCAGCCTTCGTATCTTGGGTGAAGGCGCACGTGCAAGAACGCTTCCAGTAACGACATGAGGGCCTTGTTTCTCGTGGCAGGCAGCAGAATGTTCACGCGGCTCGTCTCCCGCTTGATCCACGCTGCGAGATCCTTTCCATCAAGATCGGAGATGCACCGCATGCGCTCATCATTTCTGATCGATCCTGCCAAGCTGCTTGGAGCATTTCCGGTGTAGTGCTGGGACACGTACCGCGCATTCGATTTTTCTCCAGCTTTACCGATTTTCAGCCATGTGCCGTCCCACCAGAAGCCATAGACGGCCATCTTCCCCTTCGGCAATGATCCGGGCTTATGGGGCGCGCGTAGAAATTCAACATCTGCATGCCCAAGATCGGCTCTTTCTCCCGCTAGTTCGGATACCGCAGCGAAATCTCTCAACGCCGAACCAACATCCTCGCGCCAGTCCACGCTCATGATTTGGTCCTCCTCAAACGGTTTCGGTGTGTCGGAGTCTCGAATCACCCTGACCTCGGTATCCACGTCAAGCTCCGCCCAAGCCCGATCCGCCGTCACCGCCGGCAGCCCGCGATGCGCAGCCAACTGTAGGCAGGCCCGGTCGCCCAACGACAGGCCGCGATGGCGAGTGGCAAGGCGCATGTCTGCGGCGGCAAGGGCTTGGTCTTTGTCGAAGGGCACGATGTCAAGGGACATGTGGGCGATTGAGCGCCGGATTTCGTCCAGGGCCAAGCCAAGATCGACGAGCCGGGCGGCAGTCTCGGCGACGTTGACCGCCGAGGCCAGCGCGTCGCCGCGGTAGCCGTCCACAATCTCTCCACCGGGCTCGCCGCATACGAACGCCAGCATCGCCGACGCGTCCAGCACGGCGCGGCTCACATGGACTCCTCGGCCGCGGCCTCGCGGCGGCGCTCCCGGATTAGCTCGTCCACCAGGCTCACGCCCTCGGGCACGTAGCGGGCGATCATCTCGCGCACGCGACGGGTTTCGGTGGCGTCACTGACCATCCGAAGCTCCTCGCCGTCCATCCGCATACTCACGGCGTCGCCCTCTTCGATACCGAGGGCGGCGCGGTACTCCGCCGGGATCACCACCCGCCCGCCCGGACCGACCGTGGCTCGGACTTGCTCAGGCGCTGAATCCGCGGCTGTTCCGGCTTCGTCTCGCACGGGCCGGCTCAACTGGGTTTCCATATAGCCCGACTGCACCAGCACATTGCGGACATGCTGGTAGCGGATGCCCAGGCTTCGGGCAATCTCGGACCGGCTGTATCCCGCACGGAACAGCGCACGGATCTTGTCGGACTTGGTCGTCAAGCCGACAACGACCTGCTCCGCAGGCTGCCGATCGTAGTCATGGGTGTGCGTCGCCATCACGGAACCCCCAGGATTTGGTAAGGTCGGGGTCTGCAACAGATAGATTGGCAGACAATCTAAACTCTGTCAAACAAATAGTTGTACTGGATAGCGCGTCGGTCTCGGCGGTCGGACTCTGCGCCACGAACCAGCGCAGACTGAACTCGACCAGATCCCGATACGCCCGGCGCTTGGATAGCCTGGATCAAGATGCACGGTCAGAACTCGCCGTTTCCGGCAAGACTGGGTGCCCACTACCAGCGGCTGCTGGCACAGTCCGACGCGCCGCCCGCGCGCCTGCTCGACATCGGCGCGGGCCAGGGGCGGCTGCTCGGCACGGCCCGGGAAGTTGTACGCGAGTAGCTCCGGGCGATATCCCTCGCCACCGCCCAGGATCTCAATGACTGGCGCGCCGATCTCCAACAAGTCGTCGACCACGGCGACTTCCTCTTCGGCCTCCACCGCTACGTCTGCGTCGGCCGGCCGTAGTTAGAGGGTCGGGCGGCAAGCCTCCAGCCTCGGCGCGCCGCAGGACCGCGTCAGCAGTCTTCAGGCTGCTCGATCCGCGGCATGGGCCCGCATGCGGTGCTCGCGGACTTTGGCGGTCAGGATCTAGACGCGGTCCAATCACTAGTCCGGCTCGCTGCCGACGCCCAGCACGGCATACTTCACGCGCCATTAGTTCTTAATAGATTGTGGACGGCGTCTCTCAGCGGGATTTGATATGTCCACCGCCGAGTATCTTGAATCTCGGTGGGAGAACTTTGTGGAGCCGGCAGCGTCGTATTCCGGTAAGCTGCAACTGTGGCCGGGGAGCGAGTTGCACAAGAGCAAAGTTCAGGCGGTGCCGGAGAGTGTGCGGCGGCTCATGGTGATTCCCTGACCGGCCCTGCAACGCCGAATACTCGCATTGAAAGGACGGCAGTCTACCGATGAAAGACGCACAGAAACCAGATCATGTGAGCCTCACCAACATGATTAGTCGATTGCGCGACGGCCGTTATGTTATCCCAGACTTCCAGCGTGAGTTCGAATGGGAACCATCAGATATCAACTCGCTCATGCAATCCATCTTTCGCGACTATTACATCGGCAGTCTGCTTCTCTGGAAGGGTAAGTCCGAAAACTTCGAAGTGCTCGCTTGTGAGTCGATATATGGCTTTGACGGCGGCGGCGATCGCAGCCATATCGTTCTCGATGGGCAGCAGCGGCTGTCGGCCATGTACTACGCGTTCATGGCTCCTGATAGGCCAGCGCCTAGACGCCGGAACCGCTTTCTCTATTTTATTCAAGTCGATAAGTTCATGGAGGAGGACTATGACGCCGCCTTCGTGTATTACTGGGGAAACTACGGTATAAACCTACATCGTGAGAGAACACGACAGTTCGAGACTCACAGATTTCCGCTTGCCGTGATTGGGGCGGGTGGTTGGGATCTGCCGAACTGGGTTCAAGAGTATGTGAGCTACTGGGAGACTACAGCGAACGGGCACAGCGCTGGCGACGGGCGTACCGCGGCACAGCATGCCAAGAATGCGAGGGAATTCGGCGAACACTTGCGCGGTATCACCGAGCAGTATCAGATATCGTATATCGAGCTTGATCAAGACCTAGATCTTGCCAAGGTCTGCGACATATTTACGCAGATAAATAGTCGGGGAATCCACTTGGATGTCTTCGATCTTATCAATGCACTGCTGCGGCCTAAAGAAATCCGGTTGCGACATCTCTGGAGAGCTGCAGAACAGCGGCTCGAGTTCGTCGAAACCGGAAGGCTTAATGTTTATGTCCTTCAGGTCATGTCGTTACTGCGCCAATCGCACTGCTCACCCGCATACCTGTACTACCTCGTCCCAGGCAGCCCACGAAAAGTTCGTGAATCGGATGGCACATTGCGGTCTGAGGTGCTCATTGAGAATGCTCGTGAATTTGAAGACTGCTGGCACCAAGCAGTCGGTGCATTGGAGCGCGCCATTGGTCTTTTGTCTCACCCACAGGAGTATGGCGCGATCTCTTCTCAGTATTTGCCTTACACATCGATTATGCCGGCCTTTGCATCGCTCCAGGCCGAAGCCGGTACCCTGCCTTCCGATCAGAAGCTAGCCGCGCAACGCAAGATCCGCTTTTGGTATTGGGCCAGCGTCTTCATGAACAGGTATTCAGGCTCTGTGGAGTCGACGAGTGCCCGCGACTACATGGATGTGAAAGAGTGGTTTACGAACGACGATGCCGAGCCAGCGCTCGTTGCGGAATTTCGAGAGAGCTTTCGACGACTCGACTTTGCACGCGAGACGCGTCGCGGAACATCTATCTATAACGGCATCTTCAACCTGCTCGTACTCGGTGGCGCCCGCGATTGGGTCACCGGTGCAAGCCCGCGGCACGACGACCTTGACGACCATCACATCGTGCCGAAGAGTTGGGGCAACGATCACGTCCTTCGCACACCAATCGATACGATTCTGAACCGGACGCCGCTCACTCAGGAGACTAATCGGGATGTCATTAAGGATCGGCTCCCCAACGCCTACCTGCCGGAGCTTATTGGTGCCAACGGCGAGGACGTCATGCTTGGGATTCTGGAGTCACATTTCATCTCTCGTCCAGCCTTAAACATCCTCATGCGGGATCCATTTACGCCTGACGACTTTGAGGCATTCCTTGATGAGCGGCGGCGATTCTTCATCGCCGGCATCGAAGATCTGCTAGTTAAGGAGCGGTTGGACCTCGCACCGCAAATCCGGGAGCTCGATGCTCGTCTTGAGGCGATTGAGCTTAAGTTGCGCAGTATGACTTCGAGGAGTCTAGGGGATGATGTGCAGGAGCTACCAAGCCATGTACAGCAGAAGATCAAAGAACGTCTACAAATCGCCGCGAAGAGGAATCCTGCGTTGGACTTAACTGTCTATCAGGTTATGCCTCGTATGTTGGAGTACGCGGATCTCAGGGAGCTTGAGGACACTATTAGGAACAAGGCGCTTTGGATGCGATTTCGCGAAACATTCGGAAACAAAGAGCAACTTGGGGTCCGATTTCAGCAGTTCGCTGATCTGCGCAACAGCATCCGGCACAGCCGCACGGCAGATGAGGTGACACGCAAAGATGGCGAAGCAGCTATTCTTTGGTTCGAGCAGGTCATTAATTTACGGTAGCGGGCTTGCCGCGGCTGGTGTAATCACTCGAATTGGACGGGCGACAGCCTGTCCAGCGTCTGCAACCCTTTACGAGCGTCGGTCAACCACCGTCTCCCGGAGGGCGATCCCGACGCGCGGCCTTTGGGGCAGCTCATCAAACGATGTTGTCCTTGTCCCAGGTGTGGATACCGATCCTGGGCGCGGACGCAACCCGTGATGCTGGTCAGTCTCCCGCAGAATCCGGCGGTGTGAAGTCGTCGAGGGTGAAGACGCTGGCTGCGGGGACGCCGATTTCATTCATCGCGGCCTCGTAGCCGGACAGCCGGTCGACGAGCGTGATGGCCAGGACGACCTCGAGGTCCAGACCGGCTTCGCGCAGACAGCGCGCGGTGTAGACCAATGACCCGCCGGTCGTTGCGGCGTCGTCGACGATCACCACGCGCATGCCGCGCTGCAGCGGGCCTTCGATGATTCGCTCGGTGCCGTGGTCCTTGCGCTCGCTGCGGACGAACAGCCCCGCCAGCGGCTGATTGGTGCCGGCGCTCAGGAGCATGGCCGCGGCCACGATCGGGTCCGCGCCCACGGTGGGTCCCGCCACGGCGGTGGCATCGGGCGCCCGCTCCCGAATCAGCTCCAGCACCGCGTTGCCGGCCAGGTGCGCGCCGACCGGGTCCAGCACGACCTGCTTGCCGTCGAAGAAGTATGAGCTGGTTTGGCCGGACGACAGCTTGAACGTACCGGAGATGAAGGAACGCTCTTGCAGCATCAGGCGCAGGCGCTCGCGATCGGTGCTTGCCATTGGCGTCAGCTCCCAGGTACCCGTCGCAGCCGGGCGCCCACAAGGGACGCCCCTACACGGAGGCGCGCCGCTGCGGCGCAAATCGAGCCATTATGCGTCAATGGCTCTTTAGCACGACCCGTAGGAACAAGGAGCTAGCGCAATGGCCTCTCTCAAGGCGGCCGTGATCGGACTTGGCGGCCACGGCAACAACCACCTCCAGATGATCGCCGACGAGCCCGAGATGCGGCTCGTCGGCGTGGCGGACCTGGACCAGCAGCGCCTGGCCGCGGCCTCCGCCTGCGAACCTGAAGTCGCCGTCACCGACTACCGCGAGATGCTCGACCGCGCGCGCCCCGACGTGGTCTACGTGGTCACCCTGCCCGGGCACCTGCTGCCACTCGTGCGCGAATGCCTGGAGCGTGGCATCCACACGTCGGTCGAGAAGTCTCCCGGAAATACCAGCGCCGACACCGCGGCCATGATCGAGGCGGAAGCGGCCAGCACGGCCATGGCCATCGCCTCCTTCAACCGCCGCTACTTCCCGCAGGTTCTCGCCGTCAAGCGGCTGGCGCTCGCCCGCGGCGGACCCGTGCACGCCGCTGCCACCTACAACAAAAACCCGAGCGACAAGGTGGTCGAGAACATGCGCCGGGGTCTCATGCCGCCGGCGTTGATCTGCGACTCGATCCACCACGTCGACCTGCTGCGCTGGCTGATGGGGGACTCAATGAAAACGACCGGCGTCGTCACCCACGTCCATGCGGAGACCTACCGCTCCAGCCCCGCGCGCGAGCGGCACAACGCCGTGATCACCTTCGCCAACGGCGCGCGGGCGGTGCTGATGTCGCACTTCGGCGTGGGCGCCCGCATCCAGCGGGCGGAGCTGCACGCCGAGGACTTCTCGGCCTACATGGACCTCACGCGCATGAGCCCGCCCGAGGAGGCGCACAGTCCCGACACCTTCGAGCTCTTCGCCGACGGCGATCCGTACGAAGCGCCGCTGGACCTGGCGCCCGAGGGCGGGCCGTACTTCAACGAGACCCGCCACTTCGCCGACTGCATCCTCAACGGCCGCCGCCCCTGGAGCACGCTGGAGGACGCCCTGGTGACGATGCGGCTGTGCGAGGCCATCTACGCCGGCCACAAAGGCAGCTTCGACGGCGCCTCGACAGCGGCCTCCTCCGATCTACCCTCCCTCGACGGAGACGGTCCGGTCCCCTCTCCCTGCGATGGGAGAGGGACAGGGTGAGGGTGCGGCCCGCGACGGTGCGTGCTTCCGTCTCCCAGGCTGCCCGCAGCCTGGGCCACCGGGCGCTGATGACCCCTCATCCCACCCTTCTCCCACGAGGGGAGAAGGAGCCGGACCGGCCCGATGCCCCCGAGTTCCGGCGGGCCAGTGAGTAGTAGGCCATGAACGCTGAATGGCTCACCCTGCCCGAGCACTTCGCGCCCGCCCGGGTCACCACGAGCAAAGCCCTGCCGCCGGACACGCCTGTCACGCTCGCGCAGCTCGACGGCCCCGGCTGCATCCGCCGCATCTTCGTCGCCACCGTGCGCCGGCCCACGCCCGCGCACCAGCGCCAGATCGTGCTGCGCATGTTCTGGGACGGCTCGGAAACGCCCGCCGTCGAGGCGCCGGTCGGCGACTTCTTCGGCCAACTTCATGGGTTGCCGCCCTATGCGCTCGACTCGCGCTATCTCACCACGCAGTTCCACGCCGGATACACGGCCACGTTTCCCATGCCCTTTCAGCACGCCGCGCGCATCGAGGCTGTGGCAGGACCGGACGTGGACGACGCCGGGATCGTGATCCAGATCGACTGGAACGCGTACCCGCCTGAGTCGTCGCCCACGCCGCTGCGGTTCCACGCACAGTTCCGCCGCGAGTATCCCTGCGAGGCCTACGGACGGAACTACCTGCTGCTGAATGCGGTCGGTCGCGGTCGTTTCCTGGGCTTCAACTACGGCGTGGCCGTGCGCGACGACCGGGCGCGCTGGTCGCACGCGGGCGCCGAGAACATCTATGTGACCAACCCCGTCGACGCGCCGGAGGGACCGTTCGCCCACCTGCGCGGCGCGGGCGGCGAGGACACCTTTGGCGCCTCCTACGGCGGCGTGCTGCACCGGCCCTCCACGCATCTCGACCAGGGCGTGCCCTACTACGCGCAGGAGGACCTCGGGCCGGCCTTAGCCCGGCACACGCTGGCCGCCTATCGCTTCTTCGAGGCCGACGCCATCCCCTTTGGCCGGTCGATCCAGGTGCGATTCGGCTCGATGGCCAACGACATTTGCAGCACGGCGTACTGGTATCAGGAGCCGCCCCATCGGCCGTTCGTTCGCCTGCCCGCCTGGGACCGACTGCTGCTCGGCGCGGAGTTGCCGTTCGACGCCACGGGCGCGCCGGCCCCGGAACCGCGCTGGCAGCTGCTTGGTCCGTTCCATCCGGACCACGAAGCGGCGCTGGACGCGGCGGCCGATGGCTCGCTCAATCCCGCCGAGCGCTTCCCGGAGACGGGCTACGCGCCCGACTCGCCGTGGCGCCGGGGCCAGCGGCATATCGCACGCTGGGCGCCGGCCGCCGACATCCACGGCTTCGTCGACTTCTCGCTGACGTTCCGCCCCATCGCCGCCGAAAACTCGCTCACCTATCCGGCGGTCGGGCTGGCGCAAACCTGGCTGCACCTCGACGCGGACGCCGCCGTCACGCTGCAGGCCGGATGGGTGAACGAGCTGCGGCTCCGGCTCGGCGACGGTCAGTGGGAGTCACTCGGCCGCCACGCCTACTTCCGCAATCGCGAGCACCGGTTGTCGCTCAAGGCCGGGTGGAACCGGCTGCAGGTCAAGCTCGACAACCCCGATGACGGGCTGGCCGGGCAATCGTGGGGCTCGTGGGTATTCGCGCTGCGCATGATTGACGACCACGGGCGCGAGCTCGCGCCGCATTTGGAGCCCGTTCGCCAGTAGGGGCGACGCATGCGTCGCCCCTACGAAGCCTGTGCGCGATCCAAGGCGCGCGGCGGCGCTCAGCCCGGCGCGATCGTCGTCATGTCCCAGCCGCCCAGCCGGCGGATGGGCACCGTGGGATTTGCCAGGTTGGGCTCGCCCGCCTGGCGCCAGGCCTCGATCTCATCCCGGTGGCCCAGCCGGCGCAGCGCGTTCCAGGGCGCCTGGTGGTTGGCGCGAAACCACGAGCCCGCGCAGTCCCACACGAAGAGATGCTCGGCCCCGGCGCCGTAGAGCATCGAGGCCATGCGGCGGTAGTCCTCCGCGCTCAGGTCGCGCGGCATCAGGTTCGGCGCCATCAGGCAGCGTGTGCCGCGCACCGCCTCCACGAACGGCTGGATCTGCTCGCCCGACGTCCAGGTGTCCTCGGCCACCGGCAGGGCCAGCGGCGCGGGGCTGTAGGGAATCAGCGTGTCGATCAAGCCCTCGCGCGCCCAGGTGGCCACGTCCAGGCCGAAGTAGTCGTTGTCGGCCTGGGTGCCCAGCACGCACACCGAGATGCCAATCCGCTTGCCGTGGCGCGCGGCGCCGGCGGCGTCCATCTGGGCGCGCAGCCGCCGCATGAAGGCGGTGAGCACGGCGGCGCGGTGAGACAGCCAGCGGGGATCGCGCTCGTCCAGATCGTGGGGGTCCTCGCCGAACTCACGTTTGAAGCTCTCGACCAGCGGCGCCTCGTAGTCCAGGTACGGCGGTCGCCGGTTGAACAGCAGCGCGATGCCGTCGACGGGATAGGACGCCACCTCGCGCAGCACGGACAGGCAGAACTCCTGGGTCTCCGGAAACGCATAGGACAGCCGCGGCAGGGACCGCCCCTCGCGGTCGATGCAGTGCAGCTCCGGGTGCCGCTCGAAATACCCGCCCGTGAAAAAGCCCTCGAAGACTGTCGGCGGGTAGGTCCACGCCGCCAGCCGGTAGCTGGCGTGAAACTCCATCCCCAGGTCGTGGGTGTGCCGCAGCGCCACGTCCACCGGATCGATGCCCTTGCGCCGGAACTCCCGAAAGCTCTCCACCAGCAGCCGCTCGCCCAGCCGGCTGTAGCCCTGCAGGTCCAGATCGGCCGGATTGCGACCCACGGTGGTGTCGTAGTAAAGCCTGTCGCCGCCGCCGACCTCCCAATAGATGCGCCCGAAGTCGGTCTCGCGGTAGGGCTCGACCTCGCGCCGGATCTGCTCCGCGGTCGTCGTGCGATAGGTGGAGGGATAGACCGCGTCGTTGTGCCCGAATAGCCGGCGGGTGGAGGCGTCGCGCAGACCCCGCTGGTGCGCCGCCGCCTCGGGGTCCGAGAGCGGCACGAGCTTGACGTAGGCGATCTTGGCCGCCTCACCCTGGATCGTCCCCGGGCCGTCGCCGGCCGCCAGGCGCCGCGTGATCTGCTCGAACACCAGGTCCTGGCCGTCGAGTTTGGCCACACGCCAGAAGAGCTCCTCGAACCGGAGCCGGCGCAGGTGCACGTCGAACCCGCGCGGCGGCTCCCAGCGCAGCATCGAGTAGGTGTCGTCGCCGCTCAGCTTCGCCAGCACCTGTCCCAGCCAGCCCTGGTCGCCATGGGTCGAATGAAATCCCACCGAGATGGCATGCCAGCCGCGCCGGTCCAGGGGATACGTGACCGCGGGCGCCTGCGACTCGAAGCCGGCGAACAGCAGCACGCCGCGCAGGTGTTCGGTTTCGTAGGGCAGCGTCTGCCAGGTGCGCGGGCGCAGATCGGACGCCAGCGCCGACGCCGGCGTGACGCGATCCAGGTCGGTCAGATAGACGGGATCCGCCGCATAGCCTCGGTCGGCCAGGTGATCACGTACTGGCGCCATCGTTGCCCCCTTTGGTTGGGGCAACTCTCGCGGTTGCCCTGTGACGCGCCGCCGTTGCTAATCACTCCCCGTCGGCGCGCCCGGTCCCTGGTAGAACCCACGGCGCCAGTAGACCAGCGGCTGCGCTTCTTGCAGGGAGCCGTCGACCACCTCGCCCACCAGAATCGCGTGGTCTCCGAGCACCGTCGCGCTGATGCGGCGACAGATCACCACGGCCAGCACGTCGCTCAGGACGGGCAGCCGGTCGTCCCAGAGCGTCCACGACACGTGATCGAACTTGTCGGTGGCGCTGGAGGCAAAGAGCTTGGCTACGTTGGCTTGGTCCGCGTGCAGCAGATGCGCCGCAAAGTGGCTTCCCGTCGTGAGCGCGGTATAGCTGTTGCAGGTCTCGTCCACGCAGACGATCACCGACGGCGGATGGGCGGAATACGACGCGATCGACGTGACGGTCAGCCCCCGCGGCGACCCGTCGGCCGCCGCGCCGGTCACCACCGCGACGCCGGAAGCCAGGGCCGCCATCGAGCCCTTGAACAGCGCTTGGACATCCGCGGCGGGCGTTGGCGGCACGGTCATCGCAGGGCTCTCGAGTCCGTCGGGTGGCGCGCCGGTGCACGATACTACTGCGCAGCGGCCATGCGATTGTGTATGGTTGAGAAAGCTAGAGGCGCCCAGCGCACCACGAAGGGCGCGGGGCCGCAGAAATCGATCGGCCCACCGCGGGCGCCAGTTTCAGCAGAAGGGCCCCCGCTATCGAGAGTTTCACCGCGCTGCGCGTCCGACCGGATCTCGTCGACGCGCTGGCGGCCGACGAGATCACCAGCCCCACCCCCATCCAAGCCGCCTGCATTCCGCACTTGCTTGAAGGCCGCGACGTCGTCGGGCAAGCCCGAACCGGCTCCGGCAAGACCCTGGCCTACGCCATCCCGATCATTGAAGGACTTGACCCCGATCATCCGCGTGTCCAGGCCCTGGTGCTGGCGCCGACCCGCGAGCTTGCCGAGCAGATCGGCACCGTCATCGATCCGTTGCTCGGTCCCGACGCCCCACCCTCGGTGCGCATCGTCGGCGGGCTCAGCTACACCCCGCAGCGTCGCGCCCTCGCCCAGGGTGCGCAGGTCGTGGTGGGCACGCCGGGTCGCGTGCTGGACCTGGTCGAAAGCCGCGATCTGAATGTCGACGACCTCCGCATGCTGGTGATCGACGAGGCCGACCGCATGTTCGACATCGGCATGGCGCCCCAGGTCGAATCGATCTTGCGCTATTCGCCCACCTCCCGGCAGACGGCGCTGTTCTCGGCCACCGTGCCGGGCTGGGTCGCGCGGCTCACCCTGCGCCACCTGCGCGACCCCGAGCACGTCGAGTTGGACACCCGTCCGGAAGACCTTCCCGAAATCGACCACGAGATCTGGGTCGTCCCCGAAATGGAGAAGTCCACGGCCGTTGAAGGCATGTTGCAGAGTTCGCCCGGTGCGCAGACGATCGTGTTCGGCCGCACCCGCCGCGGCGTCGACCGCCTGCGCGACCGATTGCGCCGCAGCGGCCTGCGGGTGGACGCCATCCAGGGCGGCATGCCGCAACCCTCGCGGCAGCGTGTCATGGACCGTTTCCGCCGGGAAGAGATCGATGTGCTGATCGCCACCGACGTCGCCGCCCGCGGCCTTGACATCATCGGCCTCGCCCAGGTGATTAACTACGACATTCCCGATCACCCCGACATGTTCACCCATCGCACCGGCCGCACCGGCCGCATGGGACGCGCGGGGCGCTCCATCACCCTGGTCAGCGGCGCCGATCTCGACCGTCTGGCCTCGATCGAATACTCCCTGGAGCGCCGCATCCCGCGACGCTACTGGGACGAGCTCAAGACCGAGTTGCTCCCGGCAGCCGGCGATCCCGCCGATCCCGTCGAACCTGCCGAACCCGTCGCGCCAGCCAATGGCCAACGCGTGATGCCCGGCGAACGCCTGAGTGGCGGCAGAGCGAAAGCGAACGGCGCGAATGGGCACAAACCCCAGTCGAACCGTCGCCGGCGTCGTCCCCGCCAGGCGGGGGCTCAGGCGGCCGGCAGCCGCTAATCGGCGCGGCGGCCTGGGGGCGGCGAGGTCATGGCACCCCGCAGGCCGCTGGTCATCGCGCATCGCGGCGACACGGCGGCGGCTCCGGAGAACACGCTGGCGGCCTTCGCCGCCGCGATAGACGCCGGAGCGGACGGCATCGAGTTGGATGTCCACCCAAGCCGCGATGGGGCCTTGGTCGTGCATCACGACCATTACCTCGACCGCACCACCAGCGGCGCGGGGCTCGTCAGCGACCACACCCTGGGGGAGCTGCGGGCGCTGGACGCCGGCGCGTGGTTCGACGCGAAGTTCGCCGGCGAGAGCATTCCCACGCTCGAGGAGGTGTTACGCCTCGCCGCTGGACGCGTGCGCCTCGAGATCGAGCTCAAGGGGACCACGCTGTCGTTCCTGGAGCGGGTGCTCGACACCATCCGCGCCGCCGACGCGGTTGCGGCGGTGGAACTCACGACTCCACACCGGCCCCTGCTCTGGCACATGCATCGCCGCGAGCCGCGCATTCCGACCGGCATGTTCTTCGAACCGTGGCCGTCCTGGATGACGCTGGACCTGGGTCAGCGCCAGGTCATCGAGCTGATGTCGTTGGCCGGGGCTCGCGTCGCGCATCTCCCCATAGGCGTGATCGACGCTGCGTTTGTCGGACGGCTGCACGACGCCGGTATACAGGTGCACGGAGCCAATCTGAACGACACCGCCGCCATCGAGCGCGCGGTTGAGTGTGGTGTCGACCAGTTCACCACCTCGCGGCTCGACCTGGCGCTGCGAATGCTGGAAGACACCGATGCCTAGGGGCTGGCAGCATGGGGTGTTGGACGAACACACTGCGTCCAATTGAATCTGCCCTCGACAGCCGCACGTAGGGCTGTACGAAGGAGGCTGACATGACTCGACGACGAGTGCTCATCGGCGGCGGAATAGTTGGAATCATCGCGGCTGTGGCGATTGCCTGGTGGCTTATATCGCCGCTCTTTCGCGACACCGTGGTTGACGAGGCGTTCCCCTTTGAGCTCCCGGAAGCCGCCGCGATGGAGACTATGACCGAGGAAGAGAAACAGGAGATGGTGGCCGACTTCGAGGCCGCCATGCCCACCTTGATGGAGATCGAGGCTCTCGCCGAGGCGGACCGCATGGCAGTCCAGGAGAGGGTGATGGAGGCGGCCGCGGTCATGCCCGACACCGTGATGGATGAGCCGATGCCCCCCATGCCCGCGCCGGAAGCCACGCCCGCGCCCGAAGCCACGCCCGCACCGGAAGCCGCGCCGCAACCCGAGCTCCTGCGCGAGGGCCAATTCCGAGGCGCCGACGACTTTCACCGCGGCTCCGGAACCGCCACCATCTTCCGCACGCCCGACGACAAGCTGGTGCTGCGCCTCACGGACTTCATGGTCACCAACGGTCCGGCGCTGAGCGTGCTGTTGTCCTCGGCGCCCGCGCCGGCGTCGAGCCAGCAGCTGGGCGACTACATCGACGTGGGCGCGCTGAAGGGCAACATCGGCAACCAGAACTACGAGATTCCGGCCGGCACCGACCTTTCGGCGTACAACAGCGTCGTCATCTACTGCGTGCCGTTCCACGTCGTGTTCGCAACCGCCACCCTCCCCGCGTAACGTGCGCCGCCGGCGCGCCGGTCGCCTGGTGACGCGCCTCGCGCGTGAGCCTGTGCCGATCGGCGCGCTGGCGGGAGCCGCAGCGGCGCTCGTGTTCCTGGTGCCGGCGACGCCCATGGGCGGATTCGACGGACTGCTCGGGTCGCCCGTTGACGGCGCATGGCTGGCCGTGCATTTGGTCATCGGCGCCGCGACGGGTGCGGCGTATGCGCGCGTGATTCCGCTGCGACGGCGCGGCGAGCACGCCTCGCGCATCACCCTGGCGCTGATGACGGGGCTGATTCTCTGGATCGTCGGTCCGCTCACCATCGGTCCGGCGCTCGCCGGCGCCGCCCCAACCTGGTCGGTCGAGGCTGCGTCGCGGCACTTCCCCAGCCTGATCGCGCACCTGATGTTTGGCGGCGGCCTCGGCGTGCTGCTCGCCCTGGCGGCTCGCGCGGGGGCGGGCCACGGCGCCGAGTCGCCCGCGTCCTCCGGAGCGGCCAGGGAACCCGTGCGCGTGGTGATCCTCGGCGGCGGCTTTGCCGGCATGGGGGCTGCGCAGCGCCTCGAAGAGCTGCACCGGAAGGACGTGTTTCTGGACGTGACCCTGGTCAGCCGCAGCAACTTCTTGCTCTTCACCCCGATGCTCGCCGAGGTCGCGTCGAGCGGACTCGACGCCCAGGCGATCTCGGCGCCCATCCGCGTGGCCTGCCCGCACACGCGCTTCCGCCACGCCGACGTCCAGGCGATCGACGCCGAGGCGAAGTGCATCACCGCGATCCCCATAGGCTCCGATCGGACGGAGCAGATCGGCTACGACCACTTGATCGTGGCGGTCGGCTCCGTGCCGGCGTTCTACGGCCTCCCGGGGCTGGCCGAGCACGCCTTCACGCTGAAAACCCTCGAAGACGCGGCCCGGCTGCGCAATCACGTCATCGCGGCGCTGGAGACCGCGGAGCAGCAGACCGACGGTGCGGCGCGGCAAGGGCTGCTGACCTTCGTCGTTGCGGGAGGCGGGTTCGCGGGTACGGAAGCCATCGCCGAGCTCTTCGACCTCGTGCGCAGCGTGCGCCGCTACTACCCCGGCATCGGGCGCGAGGAGCCGCGGTTCGTGCTGGTGCACTCCAGCGACCGCATCATTCCCGAGCTCAGCCGCGAGCTGGGCGACTACGCCCGCGAAAAGCTGGAGCGCCGCGGCATCGAGTTCGTGCTCGGCCAGCGCGTGGCCGCCGCCGATGCCGAGAGCGTGACCCTCGACGACGGCACCCAGATTTCGACGCGCACGCTGGTCTGGACGGCCGGCAACCAGCCCAGCCCGCTGCTTCGCGGCATGCCCTGTGAACGCAACCGCCGCGGCCAGCTTGTCGTCGAGCCGACGCTGCGGGTGCCGGGCCTCGACGGCGTGTGGGCCCTGGGCGACGGCGCGCAGGTACCCGACGTGCATCGGCCCGGCACCTTCCACCCGCCCACCGCGCAGCACGCGATCCGCCAGGGCAAGACCGTCGCCGACAATGTGGTGGCCGTCGCCCGTGGGCGAGCGCCGAAGCCGTTCAGCTACCGCGCCATCGGATCGCTGGTCGCGCTCGGCTCCCGCACCGCCGCCGCCGAAGTGGCCGGCCGCAAGTTCTCGGGCTTCGTGGCTTGGGTCATGTGGCGCACGATCTACTTCACCAAGCTGCCGGGACTGGACCGCAAGGTGCGGGTGGCGCTCGACTGGGCCATCGATCTATTGTTCCCGCGCGACATCGTGCTGCTGCCCGGACCGTCGGATGCGACCGAGCCAAGTTCCCGCCCGGGACCCGAGCCGGTCGTTCCGGGAGACTCCGGACGATGATCCGTTCCGAACGCCTCGCGGCGTGGCTGCTGACCGGCGCGCTGGCCGGGCTGGTGGGCGGCGCGGTGCTGGCGCTGGCCATGCTGAAGCTCGGGATGATGGCCTCCATGGCGCTCATCGTCACCGCCCGCGAGTCGCTGGGCGTCGGGCTGCTGGTGCACTTCGCCCTCTCCGCCGTCTTCGGCGTCCTGTTCGCGGCCCTCGTGCGCAACCAGGCGCGCCGCAACGACGCCCTGGTGTTTTGGGGCCTCGCCTACGGCGCGGTCGTGTGGTTCCTCGACCCGCTCACGCTCTACCCGCTCACGACCGGCGAACCGGTCACCTGGTCGCTCGCCGCCGCGCAGTCGTCGTTCGACTTGCTGCTCGGATTCCTGCTCTACGGCGCGACGACGGGCCTGGCCCTGCTCATCCTCAGCCGACCGGCGCTCCGCCGTCCGTCGCCCACGGGAATCGGGCTCGGCGCCGCCGCGGGCCTCGCGGCGGCCGCCATCGCGGCCGGCCTGCTGAATGATCAGGGGCAGACGCCCATGTTCGCCGCACTGCCGTCGGACACGGCCGGGCCGCCGGCCTGGCTGGCCGCGCTGCTCATCGGCGCGGTCGCCGGGGCGGGATTCGCGGCGCTGGCCCGGCGTCCCAGTGACAGCGCCGGGGCCGGACTGGTGCGCGGCGCGATGTATGGCTTCCTGCTCTGGGTCGTGCTGCGGCTGACGGTGCTGCCGCTCATCCTGGACGGCGACCTTCCCTGGTCGGTAGCCGCCGCCGCGGAGGTATATCCCGCGCTGCTCGCCTATCTCGTCTTTGGCGGCTTCCTGGGAGTCGGCTACCAGTGGCTGCGCGGGCTCTGGCGCGTCCTATTCGATGAGGTCGACGGCGCGGACGACGAGGAAGGCGTCGGCGCGCGCGGCCTGCGCGCCCTCGGCCGCGGCATCGCCGCCGGCGTGGTCGGTGGACTGCTCTTTACCTTTGTCATGTTGCAGGTCGGCGCGCTGCGCGGCGTGGCCGGCCTCATGGGCGGCGAGTCGGAGATCGCGGGACTCGTGATCCACCTGGTCATCGCCATGCTCTTCGGCGCGGCCTATGGCCTGCTGTTCCGGCGCCAGAGCTACGACGCGGGCTCCGCCGTGGGCTGGGGCGTCTCCTACGGCTTCTTCCTGTGGATTCTCGGTCCGCAGATCCTCATGCCCATGCTGCTCGGCGCCACGCCCGCGTGGTCGGCCGCCGGCGCCGCATCATTGACGGCGAGCCTGGTCGGTCACCTCGCCTACGGCGCGGGGCTGGGGCTGACCTATCACTGGTTCGAATCGCGCCACAACCCCTGGTGGATCGCCCGCCGCCAGGCCGACGAGGCCCGCCTGCAGCGCCGCCGCGAGGCCCTCCAAAGCGCCGCCCCGGCCCTCTGGGCCCTCGTGCTCGTCGTGGGGCTCACCCTGCCCGTCATCCTCGGCGCACCTGCATAGCCGGTCCTTCCGGGGGGCACATGTAGGGGCGGTTCGCGAACCGCCCGGTCCGTCATTCCCGCGCCCCGATCCGTCATTCCGGCGGAGCCTGTCCCCGCGCAGGCGGGGAGCGGGAATCCATGCGCGATCGGGCAGCAGGCAGCCCTGAGGTGCGCTTTCATCGCCGCACCCGGCGCATCGTAGGGGCAGGTTTCAAACCCGCCCTTCCCATCTATCCGCCCGACTCCCCACCCGGAATCCGGTCATACCGCCGAATGCACATCCCCACCGAACGCTTCATCCCAAAGCGCGCGTAGTACGCCTGCACGTCGGCGTCGCAAAGCACGTCCACCATGTAGAGGCCCTTGAGTTGGTCCAGCAGCCGCCCCATCAGCTCCGAGCCGATCCCGCGGTCCTGGTATTCCGGGAGCACCTCCAGCAGCGAGATGTAGGCGCTCAGCACCCCGTCGCTGATGGCGGTGACGAACCCGACCACCTGGTCGGACTCACCGTCTATCGCCACGACCACGTTTGCGCTGCCGTGCAGGATTTCGAGGTGCGCCTCCGGCGTCGGCTGCCGCAGCCAATCGACAAAGAAACCCGACAGCTGGCGAGCCTCCAGCCCCTCGGCGGTTTCGCGGTACTCGATCACGGACGAGTCGCTACGGCACGCCATACGCAAACCTCCCTCGCGGCGAGTGTGGATAGTCCTGCTCGATCAGAAGCTCGAGCAGCCGGTCCCGCAGATCGCGCCGCGCGCCGTCGTAGGCCGGGTCGCGCGCCAGATTGCGCTGCTCGTCGGTGTCGTGCGCCAAGTTGAAAAGCTGCTCGCCGCCGCCCCGCGGATACACCGTATAGCGCCAGCCGTGGGTGCGCACGGTCCGCGCCCAGCGGTCGGGCGTGTGCGGCACGGTGTTGCTGCTGAAGCTCTCCGCGTAGGTCGTGTCGCGCCAGCCGCACACCCGCGCCCCGGTGCACAACGGGACCAGCGATCGGCCGGACAGCGTGGCGAAGGCGCGGTCAGGCGACAGCCCGCCGCCCGGCCGGCTGGTGCGGAAGAACGCGGGTTGCGGCATTTCGACCCCCGCCAGCTCGCAAATGGTCGGCGCGATGTCCTCCAACTGCACCAGCTCGTCGCGCTCGCGCCCACGTTGCAGACCCGGTCCGGCGATGACCAGCGGCACCCGCACGCAGGCGTCGTAGTGGAGGCCGCCTTTGAGCTTCAGCCCGTGGTCGTGGAGCAGGTCGCCGTGGTCCGAGAGGAAGATGATCACCGTGTCGTCCAGACGCCCGGCGTCCGCCTATCATCGGTCCTTATAGCGGCCCCGCACGGAAGGCCAGCGCCATGCGCATCACCGACGTCCGCACGATTCCGGTATTCGCCGAGCACCGGAACATTAACTATCTGATCACCAAGGTCGAGACCGACCGGGGGATCTACGGTCTCGGCGAATCGGCGATCGCGGGCAAGGAGCGCGCCATTCAGGGCGTCATCGAGCACTTCCGCCCGCTGCTGATCGGCGAGGACCCGCGCCGTATCGACCACCTGTGGCAGCGCATGTTCCGCGGCAGCTTCTTCAAGGCCGGCCCAATCCTGGGCGCGGCGATCTCCGCCATCGACATTGCCCTCTGGGACATCAAGGGCAAGGCGCTCGGCGTTCCGGTGTGGGAGCTGCTGGGCGGCAAGTGTCGCGACGGTGTGGTGGCCTACCCGCACGTCACGGGCAAGACATTGGACGAGTTGCTGGCCGACACCGACCGCGCGCTGGCGGAGAGTTACCGCTTCGTGCGCTACGGCTTTCCAGGCGTCGAGCCGCAGGGTGGGGTGCTCGAGCCGCGCCGCGCCGTGCCGGCCTGCATCGAGCTCACCGAGGCCATGCGCCGTCACGTTGGGCCCGACATCGAGATCTGCGTCGACTTCCACACCCGTCTCGATCCGAACGAGGCCGTGCGGCTGTGCAAGGGCCTGGAGCCGCTGGACATCTTCTTCGCCGAGGACCCCGTGCGGTCGGAACGGCCCGAGGCCTACGCCTATGTGCGCCGTCACACCCACGTTCCCATCGCCGGCGGCGAGGAGCTGGCCTCCAAGTGGGAGTTCCAGCCGCTCATCGAGGGCGACCTGATCGACTACGTGCGGACCGACCTCTGCATCGTCGGCGGCTTTACCGAGGCCAAGAAGATCGCCGGTTGGGCCGAGTCGCATCACCAATACCTCGCGCCGCACAGCCCCATGGGGCCAATCTCGCTGGCCGCGTGCGTGCATTTGGATATCGCCAGCCCGTTGGTCGGCGTGCAGGAGCTGCCGGAGGTTCCCGGCGCACTGGCGGACGTGTTCCCGCAGCAGATGACCTTCGAGGACGGTCACCTGATCGCGCCGACCGCGCCGGGTATCGGCGTGGACATCGACGAAGAGGCCGCCGCCAACCATCCGTTCCAGATGCGCCCGGTCCTCGAGCTGCGCCGCCCAGACGGCTCGGTCACGAACTGGTAGGCCCGGGACAGGTGAACGGCTCACCCAGCACCGGTTTGTCACCGGATTTGTAGGGGCGCCTCTAATGGGACTCGGCCGGTAGCTCGGGACGATCCGGGACACTGGTCCAGCCTTGCCGGTCGGTGAGCTCATGGTGCCCCCGCGACCCTGGGATCGCTTCCACAAGACCGAGCCCCGGCTGGCGTGGCGGGGTGGTCCGCAGCACTGCTGGGGTGTCGTGCCGGTGAGCACTGGGCCATTAGGTCGTTGC
>DAOUHO010000165.1:0-10315 GCA_034428595.1 Chloroflexota bacterium
GGGTCTCGGTGGCGGGGCTGGGCGGGGAGACGGGGGTGGCGTTCTTCGCCCGCCACGAGGGCGCGTACCGGCTGCTGACGGTGGCTGGGGCGCCGAGCACGCTCGACGCGCCGCATTTCGATCTCACGCCGAGCTTCAAGCGGGCCGTGGCGGAAGCCGAGTCGCTTGCCGGAGCCTATTTCGCCATCCCCGAGTCGTCGGCGCGTCCGCACGGGGAGCCGCGCACGCCCCCCATCGCCGCCGCGGTGGGTCGAGGTTTGGCTCCGGGTCCGTCCTGCTTCGTCGTGAGCAACCTGGTCACGCGCGATCTCGACGCGCTCGAGGAGGCGCTGACCGAGCGCGAGTTCGTCGTCACCGGCCGCGCCACCACCGCCGCGCGCGAGTTCCGGGATCGAATTGACGGTCCGGCGACCGTCGACGTGATCACCGCGCAGCGCCCCAGCGTCGTCGTCGTGGCGCTGACGGAGGATCGCGACGGGCAGGGCCTGGCCTACATGGCCGATCTGCTGATCGGGGGGCTCGCCGGCCGCGAGTCGAGCTATGTGCCCGTGATCGCCATCCTCTACGGGGGCGAACTCGATGACCGGGCGCTCGCCATCCTCGAGCAGGCGTTTCCGGTCCACGCCGTGTCGGTGCAGGGCGGCGGCGTGGACGATCCGCTCGACTTGACCGATCCGAACGCGCTGCTCGACGACGTGCAACAGACGGTGAAGGCTCGACGCTTCGTCGGCCGCACGGTGCCGGCGGAGGTCGCCGACGCTCCCGCGCATGCGACGGCCACGGCATTGGGCGAAGCCGTGCGGGAGCTGGCGACGCAGCAGGCCTTGGACGTGGCCGCCGTGTCGCTGGACGACGACCAGGTGTCCATCGTCGGTTTCCAGGCCGGTTCGGGGGTGAGCGTGGGGCTGGGGCAAGGGCACGACTTGGCTCGTCCGTATCACATCGCGTTGCAGACGCCGATCGAGCGCGTGGCGCAGTGGGCGCCGGAGGGGCCGATTCCGCAGGCGCTGCGATTCACCGCCTTGAACCGGTCGGCGCATCCGGCGGCGGTCGCGGCGACCCCGTCCGAGCTGCAGCTGTCCCATGCCGTGTTCACCGCCGCGGCGCGCGAAGCGCTGCGCACTTCCGAGGACGGCCGGAGTCCGCTCAACCACGAGGCGCTCGATCTGATCGTCCTCACGGGTCGCGCGGCGCGAAGCGCCGGTCGGTCGGTGCAGGCCGCGCTGTTGCTGGTCAACATTCTGGAGCCCGTGGGCGTATCGCAGCTGGCGATCGATCCGACTTCGAGCCTGGCCATGCAGGGCGCGCTGGCCCGCACCGGGGCCCGCGTGGCGTTCGACTCGACCCTGGTTCCCTTGGGCGTCTGCGTGGCGCCCCGGGGTCGCGCGAAAGCCGGCGAGCCGGCCGTGCTGGTCGACGTGCGACCGAGCTCGGGGGCGCGCATCGAACGCGAGGTCAGCGCCGGCGCGCTTGACGTGATTCAGTGGGACGCGCGCGTGCCGGCTGAAGTTCGCATTTGGCCGCAGCCTCGCTTCGACGTGGGCCTGGGCAATGGACGCCCGGCGCGGCTGAAGGCCAACGTGGGATCGGGCCTCGTGGGACTCATCGTCGATGCGCGGGGGCGGCCGCTGGTCTGGCCTGACGAGCCCGCGGAGCGCCAAGCGCGCCTGCAGCAATGGCTGCGCTCGATGGACGCCTTTCCCCCCGCCGCGACGGCGGCCGCTCCGGCGAGGCCGCATGGAGGCTGAGCGCGTCGGGCGCGCCATTCGGCGGACCGTGCGGACGGGCATGCTCCGGCGGCGGCACGTCCTCCCGAGCTCGGGCCGAATTCTCGTCCATGAAGGTGACGAAGTGGTGATGGGACAGGTCTGGGGCCGCGGTCGCGTGCGCACCGGGGTGACGGTGGTCGATCTGCCGCGTCTGCTGAACGCTCAACTGGACGATGTGCCCGGCTTGCTCAAGGTGAGCCGCGCCGAAATTGTTGAAGAGGACACATTGCTGGCCGAGTCGCTGGGGCGGATGGGCATCGGGCGGCAGTGGCGGGCGCCGGCCCGCGGCATGATCGCCAGCCTGAGTCCGCGCACCGGGGTGGCGGTGTTCGTGCGTGAGGTGCGCGAGGTGGCGCTGCATTGCCGCCTGGCCGGGACCGTCGTCAGCGTCACACCCGGCGAGTCGATCGTGATCGAAGGGCAGGGCGTAGCCATTTCCGGGGCCCTGGGCGCGGGCGGTCGCGCCGTCGGGCCGCTGCGCGTCATCGAGTCGGGCGATCGGCCCGAGGAGGTGGCCGAAATCGGCGAGATTCTCGTCACGCCCGACCCGCTCCGCGCCGAATGGATGCAGCGAGCCGTCGAGGCCCGCGTTTCGGCGGTCATCGCCCCGTCGGCCGACGATGCGACGCTTTCCGAGTTGGCGCTGGCCCCAACCATTGTGGGGCTTCCCTTGCCACCATCGGCACCGCTCACGCCGCCCGTACCAACGCTGCTGACGGAGGGCTTCGGCCACACCCGCATGCCGCGCGCGCTGCAGCGCATCTTCCGCGCGAGCGCCGACGAGGTGGTGTCGGTGGTTGGAAGCCGGCAGCCCGGCGAGTCCGAGGTGCTGCTGCCCCCGGGGCCGTCCGAGGCGCTGGCTGGGGAGCTGAGGGCCGATGGACTCCCGGTGCGCATCGTGGCCGGACCGGATGCCGGTGAAGAGGGCGTGGTCGTAGGGCCGGCGCCGGACGAGGCGCGCGCGCCGTCTGGGTCGCCGGCCGTCTGCGTGCGGGTGCAGCGGACTCAGGGAGGCACGGTGACCGTGCCCGCGGCCAACTGCGAGGCGATCGCGTAGGCCGCAACACCCGCGCCGGTGCGTCGACCGCGAAGAGATCCGGGAAGGGCGGTTCGCGGACCGCTCCTACATCCGGGCGGGCGCGTCGATTCCCAGCAGATCCAGGCCGTTCGCCACCACCTGCCGCACGGCGGCGACCAGGTGCAGCCGGGCGGCCGTCAGCCCGGCGTCGTCGCTAACCACGCGGTGATCGTTGTAGTACGAGTGAAAGGCGCGGGCGAGCTCCAGCAGGTAGTGCGCGATGCGGTGCGGCTCGCGCGAGTCCGACGCGTCCACCGTCACCTCGGGATAGGCCAGCAGTTGCCGGACCAGGGCCGCTTCCGGCGCGCCCAAGCGTGTGAGGTCGGGCGCCGCGCTGGACGGACTCTCGGCCGCCGACCGCTGGATCCCCGCGCAGCGAGCGTGCGCCATCTGGATGTAGTAGATCGGATTCTCGGGGTCCTCGCGCTTGGCCAGCTCCAGATCGAATTCCATCTGGCTGTCGATCGCTTTGGAGAGAAAGAAGTACCGCGTGGCGGCGGGGCCAACCTCGTCGAGCACCTCGCGCAGCGTGACGAAGCGACCGCTGCGCTTGCCGGCGCGCGCCAGACCGTCGCCGCTGCGCACCCCGACCATCTGCGCCACGAGGATTTCGAGTCGCGCGGGATCGATGCCCAGCGCCTCCATGGCGGCCTTCATGCGCGGCACGTGACCCTGGTGGTCGGCGCCCCAGATGTTGATCACCAGGTCGAACGTTCGCTCGCGGAACTTGTCGTGGTGATAGGCGATGTCGGTGGCGAAGTAGGTGGGGTCGCCGCGCGACCGCACGAGCACGTTTTCGCGGTCCTCGGTGCCTTCGCCGCCGACGAACCAGGTGGCGCCCTCGCGGTGCGTCACGTGTCCGGCGTCGGTTAGCGTTGTGAGCGCGGCCTCGACCTCGCCGCGGGCGCGCATCTCGCGCTCGGAATACCACTCGTCGAAGTCGAGTTCGAGGTCGGCGAGGTCGTGCTGGATCGAGATGAGCGCGATGGCGACGGCTCGCTGCTCGAACGCCTCGGCGTCCTCGCGCCGTTGAATGTCGAGCCAGCGGTCGCCGTCCTCGACGGCAATGGTCTGGCCCCATTCGGCGACGTAGGCGCCCCGATAGCCGTCCTCGGGGAACGGCTGGGTCACGCCCAGGGCCGCGGCGTAGTGATGGTGGACGGTTTGGCCGAGGAGTTCGATCTGACGCCCGGCGTCATTGACATAATATTCGCGCGTCACGTCGTGCCCGCGGGCGGACAGCATGCGCGCGATGGCGTCGCCCACCACGCCGATGCGCCCGGCGCCCACCGTGAGCGGGCCGGTGGGATTGGCGCTCAGATACTCCACCTGCACGCGCTGGGGATCGGCGACCGGCGCCGGTCCGAAGGCCGGCCCGGCGTTCACGATCGCATCGATCTGGTCCAGCACCCAGGCGTCATCGAGGCAGATGTTGACGAACCCGGGACCCGCGACGCTGACCTCGGAAATCGCGGCGTCGGCCTCGACGTGCGCCGCAATGGCCTCGGCGATGGCGCGCGGCGGCATCTTGGCGCCGCGCGCGAGGCGCAACGCGTCCGCGCTGGCGTAGTCGGCCAGCTCATCCCCCCGACGATCCAGCCCAATCCGAGGGATTGGCATCGGCGGCAGCGCACCGTCTGCAAGCGCGGCGTCTAGGGCGCGTCGCAGGAGCGCCGCCAAGCGCTCACGCAGTACAAATTCAGACACAGGAAAGTCGCGCGGTGTGGGGCTGCTGCCCAGCGCGGTGCTCCGAGAGTATACGTAGCAGAGGAGCGCGCAGGAGCGGTCGGCATTCGCTCGCCCCCGCTAGCGTCCCCAGTCGCGGGGATAGCGGAAATCGCGATCAATCGTCCGGTCGGAGAGCTTGGCGATCACGGGCGGGCGTCGCTTGAACTGGGTTTGCTGCACCCGTCGGCGGATTTCCGACACCAAGTCGGCGTCGTAGCCGCCGGCCACGATCTCATCCGCCGTGTGCCACTCGTCGACGAGCAGATAGAGCACTTCATCGGCGATTTCATAGCTAAATCCCAGTTCGTCTTCGTCTGACTGGCCCTGCCAGAGGTCCGCCGACGGCGGCTTCTCCAGGATCGACGCCGGAAGGTCTAGCGCCGCCGCGAGCTGTCGTACCTGGGTCTTGTAGAGGTCGCCGATGGGATTGACGGCGCTGGCCATGTCCCCGTGCAGCGTGCCGTAGCCGAGCAGCAGCTCGGTCTTGTTGCTGGTGCCCACCACGAGCGCGTCAAACGCCTCCGACTGGTCGTAGGTCGCGATCATGCGCGTGCGAGACATCACGTTGCCCCGGCGCACGGGGGTTGTCGGATCGTCGAGCTCCTCCAGGTACCCGTCGACCGCCCGGCTGACGTCGATGACCTGCGTTTCGACCCCCAAGGCCTGCGCCAGCGTCTCGGCGTCGCCCCGACTGGCCGGATTGCTAGTGCGGTAGGGCAGCATGAGCGCCAGCACGTGGTCCGGTCCCAGCGCACGGGCCGCAAGGGCGCAGGTCAGGGCCGAGTCGATGCCGCCGGAGGTGGCCACCACGGCTCGCGTGAAGCCGAACTTCGAGATCGCATCGGCGATGAAACGCACCAGGATTTGCTCGGCCAGCGCCGCGTCCAACCGCAGGCCATGGCGGGCGCGACTTTGGAGGGAGGTTTCAGTTGTGGCTGCCATCGCGTCGCTCCGCGGCGATGCGCGCAAACTCACGGCTCACCAGCTCGAGGTTTTCATCCCGGCGCAGCGGTAGCCGGGTGCGCTGACGCCGCAGCCGGCTATCGGGCAGGTCGGCGATGACAAGGGCCTCTTCGAAGTCGGGCGCTCGCGCCAGGCAGGCGCCGTCCGGCGCCACGACTTCCGATCCGCCCCAAAAGTTCACTCCGTCCTCGAACCCCACCCGGTTCACGTGCACCATGTAGCAGACGAGCATCTGCGCGTAGAGCCGATTGAGCGCGTGCCAGGTCTCGGCGCTTCCCAGCTCGCTCGCGCCGCCGCCCACCCCACGGCCTGGACTGCTCGACAGACCGAAGATCACGTCCGCGCCGTCGGCCGCCGCCAGCGCCGCGCTGGTGGGATGCCACAGGTCCTCGCAGATCAGCATGGCCTGCCGCCCATGCGCTGTGTCGAAGGCCCGCACGTGCCTGCCGGGCGCGAAGTCGCGCGCCTCGTCGAACAATCCATACGTGACCAGGTAGACCTTCTGGTGAACGTGCAACAGCCGGCCTCCGGAGGCGCATGCCGCCACCGGCACGAAGCGGTGGTCGGACGTGCGCTCGATGAAGCCGAAGACGATGTCGATGTGGCGACTGGCGTCCAGGATCGGGGCGAGACTGGCGTCGTCGCGCGGGACGGCAACCTCGGCGACCAGGTCGCTTAGGAAATATCCCGTCAACGATTGTTCCGGAAAGACGACGACGTTGCAGCCGGCCTTCACGGCTTGATCGGCGTAGTCGAGATGGACCGCCAGGTTGTGCGCGACGTCGCCCAATCGCGGGCGGATTTGCGCCAGCGCTACCCGCAGATCCCGCACAGGCGCCCCTTCCGGTAACCGGCGTGGCGCCAGTCTAGCCACTGAGCGGCCGCGGTCACGCTGGTCCGGGCCGCGGGACGGGCCTCGGTGAGCCGTTCCGCGAGTTGACGGGGTTTGCCATCGGGCCTAAATTCCACCGTCACGGTCTGGCGGCGAACCACGTTCGGGCTCTGGGAGGCAGATTCCCCAGCGGGCGCCGTCGTAGCGCCCGCCACCGAGGAGTTCCGCGCATGCGTAAGTGGTTCGTTGTAGCCATCGTCACCCTGTTGGTCGCCGGGGCGGTCACCTCCGTACAGGCCATCGGCTGCGATGCCAACCAAGGCACGCCGATCGAGGGCGGCTGCCTGTACACCATCACGGGCGGCGATACACCGGACCCCAATGACGGATTCCCGGTCGTGAACTCCGGCGAGATCAACTGGTACTCCTGTGTGCGCACGCTCGGTCTGCAGGACGTCGGCTACCCGATTGCCCAGCAGTTCGAATTCAACGGCTTTCAGATCCTTGCCTTGCAGAAGGTGATGCTGCAATACCGGCCGGATTACGCAAACCGAGGCGGCTGTAGCCAGTTCGCGTATCTCAACTCGATGGACCTGCTGGCGAACCGGTTCGGGGTGAACCTGCCCGGCGTGCCCGCGCACCGCGTACTGCCGGAGGATGAAGGGGTGAGCTTTGCGCAGATCGAGCAGAACCACCTGCGGCTGCTGGACGCGAACCCGGTCCTCAGGGCCAAGTTCTTGGAAAAGGCGAACTGGCAGAACCTCTACGGCTTGCCGATCGCCTATGAAGAGCAGGAGATCAACGGCAATCCGCAGGGCGCCCAGGTGCTGCGGGCGCAGCGGGCCGTGTGGCGGATCTTCAACGTGGACGCGCCGGGGACGCGCCGGGGCGTGCCTCACTTGCTGAACGTGCCGGACCAGATCAAGAAGCTCAACAACGTCATCATTCCCCAATGGGCCAAGCGTCCGGTCTCCGCCGCGCAAGCGACGGGCCTGGCGCCGGCGCCCATGGTGCTGCCCAAGGGCCTGCAGGGCTACGGCATGCAGGGCGAGTTCCGCCGCCCGGATGACCAGGCGCTGGCCAATCTGATTACCGGCGCCGGCTTCGGCTGGGTCAAGCAACAGGTGCCCTGGGAAGAGGTCGAGACGCCGGACACGTTCGGGCCGAACTGCGAGCCCGGCGATCCCGCCAATTGGTACTGGGCCGACGTGGACCGCTTTGTGAACACCATGCGGGCCAACGGCCTGCAGATTCTGCTCAGCGTGGTGAAGGCGCCGCCGTGCTACAAGGAACCCGGTTCGCCGCCGGGACACGGCCCGCCCGTCGACCCCGCGACCTTCGGCCGATTCATGGAGGCGATCGCCAGCCGCTACAAGGGGCGGGTCCAGGCCTACGAGCTGTGGAACGAGGCCAACCTGCAGCGCGAGTGGACGACGCTGCGACCCACCGACCCCAACAACAGCGCCCACCTCGAGTTCCTCGAGTTGGTCAAGCACGGCTACACCGGCGGCAAGCGCGGCGACCCCAACGCCTACATGGGGTTGGGCGCCCCGACGCCGGCGGGCAATACGCTCCATGCCATCGACGACCGTCGCTATCTGCAACGCCTCTGGGCCGCCAACGGCGGTGAGATCGCCCACTACTTCGAGTTCCTGGGCGTGCATCCGAACGGCGGCCCGAACGCGCCCGACGACACGATTCACAACCCGACGGCGAGCCGCGCCAAATGTGGCGGCGGTTGGTCGACCCACGACAGCTTCTTCTTCAACCGCTACGAGCAGCTGTACGCCGACATGGTCGCGGCGGGTCCAGCATTCCGGGACAAGACGCTCTGGCTCACCGAGTTCGGCTGGGCCACGACGCCCAACCCGGCGCCGGGCTATGAGTACGCGCGGTGCAACACCGAGCAGGACCAGGCGAATTACTTCGTCCGTGCCTTTGCCAAGGTGCGGGCGGAAGCGCCCTATGTGACGCACATGATCGTCTGGAACCTGAACTTCCAGCAGGTGGTGGGCGCGCATGACGAGAAGTGGGCGTTCGGGATCGTGCGCAGCGACCTGAGTCCGCGGCCGGCCTACACGGCCCTCAAGAACATGCCGAAGCCCGGGGCGGCGCCAAGCTCGGCAGCGCCGGCGGGGTAGGCGGGGCGCGGCCGCGATTGGCCGCCAGCCGTAGGGGCGACGCATGCGTCGCCCCTACATGCCGTGGTCTCCGCTTGCCGCCCGAGCGCCTACACTTGCCGCCATGGGCGTGCTCTACGTGGTGGCCACGCCGATTGGCAATCTTGAGGATCTGACGGCGCGCGCCACCCGCGTGCTTTCGTCAGTGCCGGTGGTCGCGGCGGAAGACACCCGGCGCACCCGCAAGCTGCTCAACCACATTGGCGCGAGCCCGCGGCTCATCGCCTATCACGCCGAAAGCCCCGAGCGCCGGGAGGATGCCATCGTCGCCTGCTTGCGCGAGGGCGATGTCGCGCTGGTGTCCGACGCCGGCACCCCCGGCTTGGCCGATCCTGGGCCGGACCTCGTAGCTCGGGTTCGCCGCGAAGGAATGTCCGTGGTGCCGATTCCCGGTGCCTCGGCCTTGGCCACTGCCCTGTCGGTCGTGTCGTTCGCGCAGCAGCCCGTCACCTTCATTGGGTTCCTGCCCGAGCGAAGGCCGCGGCGCGAACGCCTGGTCCGACGCGCCGCCGAGGTCGCGCGCACGCTGGTCATTTTTCTGCCGCCGCATCGGGCCGCGGCGCGTATGGTCGAGCTGCTCGAGTGGCTCGGCGACCGTCCGACGGCAATGTGCCGGGAGCTGACCAAGCTCCACGAGGACATCCGAGAAATGCCGCTGTCCAAGCTGTGCGAGATGCTGGCGCATGGCGCGCCGCGCGGAGAGATCACGCTGGTGATCGACGTGGCGGAGCGCGAGCCCCAAGCCACGCCCGAGGCGTCGAGCGTCGCCACCGCGGTCACGGCCGCCATGGCCGCGGGCGCCTCGCCAAGCCAGGCGGCGGCGGCGGTCGCCCGGGAATTGCGGATTCCGCGGCGCGAGGTCTACGCCCTGGCCCAGGAACTCCGCCGCACGGTTCCTGCCAGGGAGTCCTGAGGAGCCTGGGATAGAATCGCGGACTCGCCTCCGGCGAATTCCCCTGTGTCGAAGTACTACCTCACGACCGCCATTCCCTATCCGAGCGGCGAGCCGCACGTGGGCCACAGCTTCGAGATGATCGCCGCCGACGCCGTGGTGCGCTTCAAGCGGCTGCGCGGCGTCGACGCCTTTTTCCTCGGTGGGCTTGACGAGAACAGCCAGCGCGTCAGCCGCCAGGCTGCCGAGGCGGGGTTGGACACCATGGCCTACGTCGATGAGGCCGCCGAGCGCTATCAAGCAGTCTGGCGCAGCGTCGATGTCGAATTCGACGACTTTGTCCGCACCACCGAGCCACGGCATCACGTGACGGTTAACGAGTTCTTTGCGCGCGTGCAGGCCCAAGGCGACATCTACGAGGGCGACTACGAGGGTTGGTACTGCGTTCCCTGCGAGGCGTTCTACACCGACGATGACCTGGCCGATGGGCTGTGTCCGTTCCACGACGCCAAACCCGAGTGGGTCACCGAGCGGAACTATTTCTTCCGCATGTCCAAGTACCAGGACGCCATCGCCGCCCACTATGAGGCCCACCCGGACTTCGTGACCCCATCGACGCGGCGCAACGAAATGCTCGGCATCATTCGCCAGGGCCTGCGGGACTTCAGCATCTCGCGCGCCTCCCTGACCTGGGGCATCCCGCTGCCCAACGATCCCGCGCAGCGGATCTATGTCTGGTTCGACGCGCTGATCAACTACATCACCGGCATTGGCTTCGGGCAAAACGGCGGCGAGGCGGCCTTCGAGCGATGGTGGCCGGCGGCGGCGCACGTCATCGGCAAGGACATCGTCCGCTTCCATGCGCTCTATTGG
>DAOUHO010000166.1:0-39560 GCA_034428595.1 Chloroflexota bacterium
CGACCCGCTGGCCTTCCGTCCGGACTCGCTGCTCGGCGTGCCCGGATTGCTCCACGCTTGCAAACGCGGCAGCGTTTCCCTGGTGAATGCTCCCGGAACCGGCGTTGCAGACGACAAGAGCGTCTACGCCTACGTGCCCGACATGATTCGCTATTACCTGGGGGACGAGCCGATCCTGGCGAATGTTGAAACTCACCTCTGCCGACGGCCCGATAGCCTTGAGTACACGCTCGACAACCTGGAACGCCTGGTGGTCAAGCGCGTGGGAGAGTCCGGGGGCTATGGCATGCTCGTGGGTCCTCACGCGACACCCGCGGAGCGCGCGGCCTATGCCGATGAATTGCGGGCCAATCCGGCGGATTTCATCGCGCAGCCGGTGCTCGCGCTGTCCCGCGCGCCGTGTCTCATCGACGGCCGCCTTGAACCGCGGCACGTCGATCTGCGGCCCTTCGTACTCAACGGTCGCCAGACGCGCATCGTTCCCGGGGCGTTCTGCCGCGTGGCCCTGCGCCGAGGAAGCCTGGTGGTGAACTCCAGCCAGGGCGGCGGCGGTAAGGACTTGTGGGTCCTCAACGACCAAGCAAACTGAGGCCCCCGCCGGTCGGTGCCGTTAGCAATATCCTGTATCAATAATTACACTCGCCCCGCCAGCCGTCCGTAGCCGAAGGACCACCATGCGTGTGCTCGCGAGCTCCCTGGTCAGACCGTTTCCGAGACGCCTATTCCTCATCCTGCTCTTGGCCCTCGCCATACCGCTGCTGATACCGAATGTTGCACGCGCGGCGGTGTCGGAAGAGGCGGCGTTTGTCTTCAACACGTTTGCGTTCCTGATTTGGGGAGCCCTGGTGATGTTCATGTGCGCCGGCTTCACCATGCTGGAGTCCGGGTCGGTGCGCACCAAGAATGCCTCCATGATCTGCCTCAAGAACATCGGCATCTACTCCATCGCCGGACTCGCGTACTTCATCATCGGGTACAACCTCATGTACGTGGATGTCGGCTCGGTGATCGGTTCGTTCACCTTCCTTTACGGACCGTCGAGCGCCGAGCTCGATCTCCTGGGTGGAGATGACGGCGCGCTCTCCGGTGTCGTCGCCAACGGCTACTCCTCGATGTCCGACTGGTTCTTCCAGATGGTCTTCGTGGCGACCGCCGCGTCAATCGTGTCGGGCGCGCTGGCCGAACGCGTCAAGATGTGGTCGTTCTTTTTGTTCACCCTTCTGCTCACGGCCTTCATCTACCCCATCGTCGGCGCCTGGACTTGGGGCGGCGGCTGGTTGGCTGAGATGGGATTCCAGGACTTCGCCGGTTCGACCATCGTGCACGGAGTGGGCGGCTGGGCGGCCCTGGCCGGCATCCTGGTCGTCGGGCCGCGGCTGGGCAAATTCCGACGGGATGGCACCGCGAGAACCACGCCACCTTCCAACATCCTGATCGTGACCCTCGGCGTGTTTATTCTTTGGCTCGGCTGGTTTGGATTCAACGGCGGCTCGCAGCTGGCTTTGGGCAGCGCCTTCGACGCGGTCGCGATGAGCCACGTGCTCGTCAACACGAACCTGGCGGCGGCGGCGGGAGTCGTGGCCGCCATTGCCGTGTCGCGCCCGATCATGGGGCGCATCGACCTGTTCGTTGGCCTCAACGGGGCCATCGCGGGCCTCGTTTCGATCACCGCCGGGCCTGATATCGTTGACCACTACTGGGCCATCATCATCGGCGCGATCGGCGCGGTCATATGCACCCTCGGGCTCAAGCTGTTGGAGAAGCTCAAGCTCGACGATGTCGTCGGGGCCGTTCCCGCCCACCTTTTCGCCGGTATTTGGGGCACCCTGGCCGCATCGATTGCCGCCGGCGCCAGCTTCGGCGTTCAGCTGGTCGGCGTGTTGGCCGTTGGCGCCTTCGTGTTTGCCGTCTCTTACCTGGTGTGGCGCCTGATAGACCTGACGATCAAGGTCCGCGTGTCGCGCCAAGTCGAGCAACTGGGCCAGGACGCCGGCGAGTTGGGAATCGAGGCCTACCCCGAATTCGTCCTCATGCCGGAGGAGTTCGACGAGGACTAGGCCAGTTGGGCGCCCGCCGCTGCGAGCGGCGGGCGCCGGCCGGCTGCGGTGACGCCATCGCCGTGATTCGGACGTAGGTCACATGCTGGTGCGCAGCGCTCAGGGGCTCTATTGGATGAGCCGTTACTTGGAGCGTGCCCGGCGGCTCTGCCGGCTGCTCCAGTTGCAGACGGAGTCCCTGGTCGATCGGCCCATTGGAGAGATTCACTTCGGCTGGAGCCGGATCTATGCCAGCGTCAACCGGCAGCCTCCAGCAGGGCGAATCGAATTGCTCGGCAGCGACGACTACACCCTGGCCGATTCCTACACCCTGGCCGGCGACCTGACCTTCGAGCGCTCCAATCCCGACTCGGTGTGGAGCTGTTTCGACCAGGGCCGGGAAAATGCCCGCCAGATTCGCCAATCCATCAGCACGCCGATGTGGACCCAATTGAACCTGGCCTACCTGCGCCTCCAGGAGTTGGAGATGCCCGACATTTGGGCGGTCTCACCTGAAAGCTTCTACGCCGAGACGGTGGCGCAGATCGACACATTCGTGGGCGTGGCCGCGGCCACGATGTACCGCGGGGAAGGCTGGCGCTTCATTGAGCTCGGGCGATTCATCGAGCGGGCGCAACTCCTCGCTGCGTTGCTATTGGCGCAGCTTGATGCCGAACAGCACGTCGAAGAGGCTTCGGATGCCGACTGGACCGGCTTGCTGCGCCTCTGCCACGCCTTCGAGGTCTACAACCGCCGCTACAGCGTCGCCGTGCAGCCGCGCCAGGTGCTGGACCTGCTCGTTACGGACTCGCGTCTGCCGGACTCCCTGGGCCGATCGATTGACCGCGCCGCGGAGGAAATCGAAGCAATCGGCCCGGGGCCCGACCCGCACTCAAGCAGCGCGCTGAAGCGCCTGGCCGGTCGGATCGGCGGCGTGATCCACTACCAGTGGCCCGACCATGACGACTGCCAGCCGCTTCTGGAGCAGGTGCGTACTCACTGCTACGAGCTTCACGACCAGGTGACCGCCGCGTATTTCGACTACGCGATCGAAGACGCGCCCCTGAGCTGATCCGATGATTGGCCCGTCCACCCACGACATCGAGCACGTGACTCGCTACTGCTATTCCTCGCCCGTCAGTGGATGCGTGATGTCGCTGTGCCTGGAGCCGCGGCAGGACGCCGGCCAGCGGCTTCTGCGCTTCGATATTGAAACCGATCCCCCAGCCCCCATGAACGCCGAGGCGGACAGCTTCGGCAACACCAAGCACGTGCTCAACATTCACCGGGAGCACCGCGCCCTCGCGATCACCACCCGCGCCACGGTTGAACAGACCCCGGCGCCCCCGCTGCCGAAGTCGCTTCGTGTGAGCGCCTGGGAAGAGATTGGTGGGTGGCAGGACTCATTCACGCTCTGGGACTTTATCCAGCCCAGCGCGCTGACTCAGCCCTCGTCGGCGCTGTCGGCTTTCATGGCTCGACTGGGCATTGAGCCGGCGGACGATCCGCTGCACGCCGTGCAACGGCTGTCCAACCTGCTCTACCGCAACTTCGACTACGTGCCGGGTAGCACCTCGGCGGTATCGCCGGTCGATCACATTCTGGAATCAGGCCGCGGCGTTTGCCAGGACTACGCCCATGCCATGATCGCCATCGCGCGGTCCTGGGGCGTACCGACGCGGTACGTGTCCGGCTACCTTCACGTCTCTGACCCCGAGGGGCTCGACGCGCCGGCGCCGCAGTCAGCGAGCCATGCATGGGCCGAGTGCCTGCTGCCCGAGCTTGGGTGGGTCGGTTTTGACGCCACCAATGACAGCCTGGCTGGTCTCGGGCATATCCGGCTGGCGGTTGGTCGCGACTATCGCGACGTGGCTCCGACGAGCGGCATCTTTCGCGGCGGCGGCGAGAGCCGAATCGAAGTCGAGGTGCGGGTCCGTTCCCACCAGCCAGACTGACGAGCGCCGGACGGCTGATGCGCGCTGGGTCGGGGGCATTGCGTTCGGTCCGTAGAATTGGACATGCAGCCCCGGCCGCAATCCGACGAGCGTTCAGATCACGAGGAGCCATCGACTGACGGGCTGAATCCGCAGCAGCGGACGGCGGTCGAGCACGTGGTCGGTCCGCTGCTCGTCTTTGCCGGGGCCGGCACCGGCAAAACGCGCGTCATCACGCATCGCGTGGCCAAGCTCATCGCGCACGGGGTGTCCCCGTGGCACATCTTGGCGGTCACGTTTACCAACAAGGCGGCCAACGAGATGCGCGAACGCATCTTGCAGCTGGTTGGGCCCTCGGCGGGCGGCGTCAACGTCGGCACCTTCCATAGCCAGTGCCTGCGGATTCTGCGTCGGGATTTCCATCGCATTGGGTGGGAGTCGGACTTTTCGATCTACGACGCAACCGATCAATTGCGGGCCGTCAAGCAAGCCATGTCGGATCTGGAAATGCCGCTGAATACCATCAGTCCACAGGCCGTGCGGAACGAAATCTCCCGCGCCAAGGACGAGCTGGCAACGCCGCACGAATATGCGGAGCGCGCCGACGGCTTCTTTCAGGAAACCACCGCCACCATCTATCACCGCTATCAGCGCATCCTGCGGGACGCGCAGGCGGTCGACTTCGGCGACATGATCGCCTACGCGGTCCGAATCTTGCGCGAATCGCCCGACGCGCGTACGGCGTACCACGAGCGATTCCGATTCATCCTGGTTGACGAATACCAGGACACGAACCGCGCCCAGTACTACTTCGTTCGCGAGCTGGCCGCCGGTCACGGCAACGTCTGCGTGGTGGGTGATGACGACCAGAGCATCTACTCGTGGCGCGGCGCCGACATTCGGAACATATTGGATTTCGAGCACCAGTTTCCGGCCGCGTCGGTGGTTCGCCTGGAGCGCAACTATCGCTCGACGAAGCGAATTCTCGCGGCGGCGAACGAGGTGATCTCAAAGCTCGCCACGCGCGCGCCAAAGACGCTGTGGACCGATCGGGACGACGGCGACGCCTTGGGCCTCATCGAAGCCCTCGACGAAGACGACGAGGCGCAGCAGGTGCTCGAGGTCGTTCGCAAGCTGAGCGCGGATCACCAGGTGGCCCGGCGCGATATCGCCATCATGTACCGCACGAACGCGCAGTCTCGGGCCTTCGAAGAGATCTTCGTGCGCCTGGGCGTGCCCTATCAGCTTGTCGGCGCGACGGAGTTCTATAGCCGCAAGGAGGTTCGCGACGTCCTGGCGTACCTGCGCGCGGTGGCCAATCCGCGCGACCTGCTGAGCTTCGAGCGCATGGCCAACGTGCCGCGGCGCGGGATCGGGGCCACCACGTTGAAGACTCTGCGCGCGTGGGCCGAGCAGACGGGTCTGGCGCCCGGTGAGTTGGTGCGCTGGCTGGCGCAGCAGGCCGATGCGCCAGACGCCGTGGAGTCGGATGTGCCGGTGCGCGGCCGGGCCCGGCGCGCGCTGACGGAACTGGGTCGTGTGATGCGCAAGCTGGACGCGCTTTCGTCCGAGCATCCGGTGGGCAGCCTCATCAACGCGGTGGTGCAGGAAACGGGCTACGACGACGTGCTGGACAACGACCCGGACCGTTCGGAAGAGCGCTGGGAGAACGTGGTCGAGCTGGCGGCGGCCGCCGGCAAGTACGACGAGTTCGAGCCCCGCGAAGGACTTCAGCGCTTCCTTTACGAAGCGGCGCTCGTGTCCGAGGTCGACAACTTGGCGGAGCAATCCGAAGCGATCACGATGCTCACGTACCACGCCGCGAAGGGATTGGAGTTCGGCGTGGTGTTCATGACGGGTATGGAGGAGGAGCTGTTCCCCCACATCAGGTCCCAGGACGACCCGGACCAGATGGAGGAAGAGCGGCGTCTCGCCTACGTCGGCATCACCCGGGCACGGGATCGTCTCTTCATGTCCTATGCGCGGTTTCGGTCCGGGTGGGGTACGCCGGTACGATTTCCGTCGCGGTTTTTGCACGACATTCCTCAGGAGCACCTGGTCTACGAGCGCCGTCTGAATGAGCAGCCCGGCCTTCCGGCGGTTGCTCCGGTGACGTCCCAGGCTGAGCCGCAGGCCCCGACGGAGCGAACGTTTCGAGATGGGCAGAAAGTGCGGCACCGCGTGTTCGGCGAAGGGTTGGTCGTGGCCGGGAAGGTCACGCGCTTCGACGAAGAGGTGTCGGTCATGTTCGAGACGGCGGGCCTCAAGCACCTGGCCGTGAACCTTGCCAACCTGGAGGCCCTCAACTGAGCGGCGCGCTGGCCGGGTGGACGTTTATCTTTGACTTTGACGGCACGGTGAGCCCGGCGGATATGGGTCACGTCCTATTCGATGCGCTGGCAACCCCGGAATGGCGCGTCATTGACGACCGTTGGATCCGGCGCGAGATTCCCACCAGCGTGCGGGCCCGCGCCCAATTCGATCTTGTGACGCCCGACCGTTGCGCCTTCCACCGGCTCATTGACGAGCACGCTGTGGATCCGGCGTTTCCGGAACTGGTGCGTGGACTCCAGGTTGCCGGCGCCGAAGTGCGCATTGCGAGCGACGGCTTCGGCTTCTACATCAGCCGCATGCTCGCGGCGGTCGATCTTGCCGATCTGCCGGTGGACTCGAACCGTCTCGACCTGCGCGAGGGCGCCATCGTGCTTGACTTTCCTTACGAGCAGGACGGCTGCGGGCACTGCGGCATGTGCAAGGCCCTGCCGGTGCGGCGAGCAAAGGCGCTCGGACGTCGCGCGGTGTATGTGGGCGACGGCTACTCGGACCGTTGCGCGGTCACCGAGGCTGACGTGATCTTCGCCAAGGACAGCCTCGCGGCGCACTGTCGGGCGAACGGCATTCCGTACCACGCCTTCGCTAGTCTTGCCGACGTGCAGACCTGGGTGTCACAGCGAACGCCGACCGGCGAGAGTTCCCGCTGACATGACCTTCCGCGAGCTTGCCGACATCTTCGAGCGCCTGGACGAGATCACCGCCCGCAACGCGATGATCGACATCCTGGCGGAGGTTTACGGCGCGGTTGGGCCGGATGAGGCGGCGCAGGTGACCTATTTGATTCAAGGCCGCCTGGTACCAAAGTTCGTCGACCTTGAATTCGGCGTCGCCGGGCGTCTCATGATCGAGGCGCTGGCGCTGGCGTTCGAGCGAGACCACGCGGAAGTCGAGGCGGTGTCGCGCGAGACGGGGGACTTGGGCACGGCAGCGGAGCGGCTGACGAGCCACGAGGGCGGCGACCTCTCGGTGGGCGAGGTGTTTGAACGCCTGCGCGAGGTGGCCGAGGCCGAAGGTCCGGGCTCCCAGGAACGCAAGGTGCAAGGCATTGCCGCCATTCTCCAGGAGCTGGACGCGCGCTCGAACCGCTACTTGCCGCGGATTCCGCTGGGCCGCCTGCGACTCGGAGTGGGCGATCCCACGGTGATGGACGCGCTCTCGGTGGCGAAAGTGGGCGACAAATCCGAGCGCAAGATGATCGAGCGCGCCTACAACCTGACCAGCGATCTGGGTCTGGTTGCGCACGACTACGTGGCCGATGGTCGCGCCGCCATGGAAGCGGTGGACGTGCGGGTGGGCTATCCCGTGCGCATGGCGCAGGCCGAGCGGCTCTCCAGCGGCGCCGAGATCGTCGACAAGATCGGGCGCGCGGCGGTGGAGGCGAAGTTCGATGGCTTCCGGGTGCAGATTCACCGCGACGGGACGACGGTCAGCATCTACAGCCGCAACCTGGAGGACATGACGGGCATGTTCCCCGAGGTCACGGAGGCCGTGCTGGCGGAGGTGCGCGCCGAGCGCGCCATATTCGAGGGCGAAGCGATGGGCGTGGACCCGGACAGCGGAGAGTTCCTGCCCTTCCAGGTCACCATGTCGCGCAAGCGCAAGCACGGCATCGAGGAAGCGGCGGCCACCATGCCCCTGACCGTGCAGGCATTTGACGTGCTCTACGACGGTGACGACGTGACCACGCTCCCATTCCGCGAGCGGCGCGAGCGATTGCAGGCGTTGATCGGACCCGGTGACGGCATCGTGGTGTCGGAGGTGATCGAAACCGACCAACCGGAAGAAATCGATCGATTCTTTGGCGCGCAGGTCGACGCGGGCCTCGAAGGCGTGCTGGCCAAGCGGCTGGACGCGCCCTACGAGGCGGGAAAACGCAATTTCAACTGGATCAAGCTCAAGCGCAGCTACTCGGCGTCGCTCAACGACACGCTCGACTGCGTGCTGATCGGGTACTGGCGCGGTCGAGGCAAGCGCGCGGCCTGGGGCATCGGAGCGCTCCTGAGCGCGGTGTGGGATCCCGAAAGCGAGACCTTCAAGACCATCGCGCGCATCGGCACCGGCTATTCCGATGAGGAGTGGGTCCGCATTCGGGAGATGCTGGACGCTCACGCGGTTCCCGAGCAACCGGCGTCCGTGGACTCGCACGTCACGCCGGATGTGTGGAGCACGCCCACCTATGTGGTGGAAGTGTTGGCCGACGAGATCACGCTGAGTCCCACCCACACCGCCGGTCGCAGCGAGACCGAGCAGGGCATGGCGCTGCGCTTCCCGCGCGTCCTGAACTTCGTGCGCGAGGACAAGGACCCCACCGACGCCACCACGGTTGCCGAGGCCAGGGCCATGTTCGAGCAGCAGACGGGCAAGGCCGGCGGGGGATGAGTCACCCGTCTCCTCGAACTGTCATTTCGAATGCAGTGAGGAAGCTAAGGACGTTGTGCCCTTTGCCTGCCCCTTAGATTTCTCGCTGCGCTCGAAATGACATGAACGGGCCGCGAGGCGCTGGGCGGGTGCGACGTGTGCCCGAACCTGGACAGCGGCTCAAACCCGGCGTGGCGGTAGGGCTCTTCTGGAAATCAGGCTCGCCGGCTACTCCACCGCCCGCGTCGCCGGCTCGATCACGAGTGGATGCTTGGGCTGGTAGATCCCGATCCAGGCGTCGCCGGGGACCTCGATCCGAGTGGCGATGCCCCACTCTTCCTCGTGGATCGGTTCGATCAGCTTGACGCCCTTGGCCTGCAGCCGCGCCACGGTGGCGTGAAGGTCGTCGCAGAGCAGGTGCAGCTCGTGGTCGCGGTCGCCGTCCTCCGGGTGGAGCCCGACCTCCGTGGGCGGCAGCGCAAACACGAGCCAGCCGTCGCCGGCGTTGACCCACGGGAACTCGAGCACGTCGCGAAAGAAGGCCCGCGCGGCCTCGGCATCCTTGGTGAAGATCAGGGAATGGACTCCGATGAACATTGGCGGGTCTCCGATTCGTCGGGCTGCGCTTCCATGTTGCCCGATGGATGGGGTTCATTTCCCGCGGTCTGAATCGCATTCACGCTAGGCTGGAGCGCACGGGGAATGGAGCGGCGGATGTCTTTCTTCGACGGCTTCCGGCTTGACGGCCGCCGCGCGCTGGTGACCGGCGCCAGCCGTGGCATCGGGCGAGCTATCGCCGAGGCGTTCGCGGAGGCGGGCGCGGACGTGGCGCTGGCCGCGCGCACCGTGGCCGACCTCGAGACGGTGGCCGCGGCGGTCGAAGCGCACGGCCGCCGCGCGGTCGTGCTGCCGCTCGACGTGCGCAACGTGGCCGCCGTCGAATCGGCAGTTGTCAACGCCGCCGACGAACTGGGCGGTCTCGACATCCTGGTGAACAACGCCGGGGTCTACTTCCACACCACCGTCGACGACCTCACGCCGGAGCAGTTTCAGCTCGTGCTCGACGTGAACCTGCGCGCCGTCGTTTTCGCCATGCAGGCGGCGCGACCGCTCATGCGAGCGCGCGGTGGCGGCGTGGTCATCAACATCAGCTCGGTCGCCGCCGAGAAGGGGGCGCCCAACGTCTATGGCGCCAGCAAGGCGGCGCTGGAGAGCTTCACCCGCGGCGCCGATCGCGACTGGGCGCCGGACAACATCCGCTGCGTGGCGATCGCGCCTGGGATGATCGACACGGACATGGAGGCGGAGTTCCTGGCCGACCCGGCGCGGATCGATCCGGTGATTGCGTCCACCGCCCGCCGCCGTGTGGCTCAGCCCGCCGAGGTGGCTGCCGCCGCGGTCTTCCTCGCCTCACAGGCAGCCGATTTCGTCAGCGGCGCCGTGCTCAACGTTGACGGCGGCCGCAGCGTGCACTACTAGCCATGGACGACGCCTTCTCGCTTGCCGGTCGCCGGGCGCTGATCACCGGCGCGAGCCGCGGGATCGGTCGCGGGATCGCCCTGGCGTTCGCCGAGGCCGGCGCCGACATAGCGGTGGCGGCGACCGATTCCAAGAGGCTTGACGAAGTGGCCGCCGAGGCGCGGCGGCGCGGAGTCTCCGCGCACGTGATCGCCGTCGACCTCGCGGACGTTGATGCGGTGCCGGACATGGTTGACCAAGCCCATGCGGCGATGGGCGGGCTGGACGTGCTGGTCAACAACGCGGCCGTCCACGGCGGAGATGCGGGCACGGACACCTCCGTCGAGGAGTTCGAGCGGATGGTGAACGTGAACCTGCGGGCGCCGGTATTCTCCGCGCAGCGGGCGGGAACGTACATGCGGGCCGCCGGCCGCGGCGTGATTATCAACATCAGCTCCACCGCCGCGGTGCGCGGTCTGGGGGTTTACGGCGCGGTCAAGGCAGGGCTTGAGTCATTCACCGCGGGCCTGGCGCGCGCGTGGGGACCCGACGGCGTTCGCGTGGTGGCCATCCAGCCGGGACTCATCAGCACCGACGCTACGGCGTCCTTGGAGCAAGACACCAAACGGTTCGAACGCTTCCTGAGCCAAACGCACCTGCGGCGCATTGGCCAGCCGCGCGACGTGGCCGGCGCGGCCGTGTTTCTGGCGTCGGACGCGGCCAGCTTCATCACGGGCGCCGTACTTCCGGTGTCCGGCGGCCGCGTGTACAAGCTCTAGGCAGCCCAACGCCTATAATTCGGCTCGGTTCGCCCCACCCGGTTCCCCCATGATCGACCGCGAGCAAGTGGTGCACGTCGCGGCCCTGGCGCGTCTGGCGCTTTCGGACGCCGAGATCGACCGCATGCAGGCCGACCTGCAGCAGATCCTGCAGGCGTTCGAGGCGCTCAATGCGCTTGATGTTTCCGATGTGTCACCCACGGCGCAGGTGATTCCGCTCGCGACCGTCGAGCGACCCGATGTAACCGAGGCGCCGCTTTCCCGCGACGACGTGATGCGCAACGCCCCGCGAGTCGAGCGGGACCAGATTCGCGTTCCCGCCGTCCTGCCGGAAGATTAGCGAACGTGCCTGACTGCCGGTCCGGCAGGGAGTCGTCGCATGGCTGATGATCTCTTCCGGCTCACCGTCACCGAAGCGGGGGACGCGCTGACGGACGGTGACGTCTCCTCGGTCGATCTCACTCGCAGCGTGCTGGACCGCATCGACGCCGTCGACGTCCGCACCGGCGCGTACTTGCTGGTGACCGCCGATGCGGCGTTGGCTCAGGCCGAGGCGGCGGATGCGCGGCGTGCGCGCGGCGACGCCGGACCGCTGCTGGGCATCCCGCTGGCGATCAAGGACGTGCTCTGCACCGACGGGATCACGACAACCTGCGCGTCGCGCATCCTCGAAGGCTTTGTGCCTCCCTTCGACGCCACGGTCGTCGCGCGCCTCAAGGCTGCCGGCGCCGTGCTGGTGGGCAAGACCAACATGGACGAATTCGCCATGGGGTCGTCCAATGAGAATTCGGGCTATCACCCCGTGCGCAATCCGTGGGACCTGTCCAAGGTCCCGGGGGGATCGAGCGGCGGGTCGGCGGCGGCGGTGGCGGCGGACGAATGCCTGGCCGCACTGGGCTCGGACACCGGCGGCAGCGTGCGGCAACCCGCGGCGTTGTGCGGCTGCGTGGGCCTCAAGCCTACCTATGGACGGGTGTCGCGCTATGGGCTGGTGGCGTTCGCGTCGTCGCTCGATCAGGTCGGTCCGCTCACAAAGTCGGTACACGACGCCGCTGTGCTCCTCGCGGCCACCGCCGGACACGACTCGCGCGATGCCACGTCGCTCCCGGAGCCGGTGCCGAACTTCGCGGCGGAGCTCGACGGCAATGTCGAGGGACTGCGCGTGGGCGTGGCGCCTGAGTATTTCGGCGAGGGCATTGACGCGGGCGTGGCCGCGGCGGTTGAGGATGCGATTGGCGTATTGGAATCCAACGGCGCGGAGATTCGCGAGATCACGCTGCCCCACACCGAGTACGCGCTGCCGGTCTACTACGTCATCGCTCCCTCCGAGGCGAGCGCGAACCTGGCCCGCTACAACGGCGTGAAGTATGGGCTTTCGGACCCGCAGGCGGTCGACGTGGACGAGATGATGGCCACGGTGCGCGCGCAGGGCTTCGGCACCGAAGTCAAACGACGCATCATGCTGGGCACATTCGCGCTGTCGTCCGGCTATTACGACGCCTATTACCTGCGCGCCCAGAAGGTGCGCACCCTCATCAAGCAGGATTTCGACACGGCCTTCGAGTCGGTGGACGTGATCGCCGCCCCGACCTCGCCCACAACGGCGTTCGACCTTGGCGGGCGCACCGCGGATCCGTTGGCGATGTATCGCGCCGACGTGCTCACGCTGCCCGCGTCGCTGGCGGGCCTGCCGGCCATCAGCGTGCCGTGCGGCTTCGTGGACGGCTTGCCGGCGGGCCTGCAGCTCATTGCTCCGCCGCTGCAAGAGGCGCGCTTGCTGCGCGCGGCGGACGCCTATGAACGACTCCGGCCGGAGTCGCCGGCGCCGCGGCAGGCGGTGGAGGCGTGACGATGCCTGCCGGTTACCGCGTGGTGATCGGCCTCGAGACGCACGTGCAGCTCAAGACGGCCAGCAAGATGTTTTGCCGCACGAGCGCGGCGTATGCCTCCGCGCCGCCAAACACATTGGTGTGCCCGGTATGCCTGGGAATGCCGGGCGTCTTGCCGGTGATCAATTCGGCCGCCGTCGATCTCACGATCATGACGGGCCTCGCCCTGCATAGCGAAATTCCACCGCACGCCAAATTCGACCGGAAGAACTACGCCTATCCCGACCTGATGAAGTGGTATCAGATTTCGCAATACGACCTGCCGCTGTGCGTCGGCGGCTGGCTGGAAGTCAACGCCAACGGCGAGGCCCGGCGCATCCGCATCACGCGCGTTCACCTGGAGGAGGACACCGCCAAACTGACGCACGTGGTCGGCGACGACGGCCAGCCGGCGAGTTTGATCGACGTGAATCGCTCGGGCGTGCCGCTGATGGAGATCGTCTCCGAGCCGGACCTCACCAGCGCGGCGGAGGCAATGGCCTACGGCCTCAAACTGCGCAACATCCTGCGCTGGCTGGGCGTTTCCACCGCCAACATGCAGGACGGCGCGCTTCGGATCGACGCCAACGTCTCGGTGTGGCCGAGCGGCGCCGAGGTCGGCGATGCCAAGGTCGAAGTCAAGAACATGAACTCGTTCCGGGCGCTGGGCCAGGCGCTGGACTACGAGATCGAACGGCAGATTGCGCTCTACGAACGCGGCGAGCGGTTGGTGCAAGAAACGCGCGGCTGGGATGAGACGGCGGCACGCACCGTGTCCCAGCGCACGAAGGAATATGCCCACGACTATCGCTATTTCCCCGAGCCCGACCTGCCGCCGCTGACCATCACACGGGAGCGTGTGCAAGGCCTGGTGGCGAGAATGCCCGAGCTGCCGGATGCCGTTCGTCAGCGGCTCGTCGAAGAGCTTGGGGTGGCTCCCACGGACGCCAATGAGCTGATCGAGGATCGTGATCTGACCGCCTATGCCCTCGACGTCATCGAGCGCCATGCCGGGCCGGCGGCGGAGGTCGTGACGTGGGTGCTGCAGGACGTGCGGCGGTTGCTCAATGCGCGGGAACTCGAGTCCGACGCCATTCCTATTTCGGCGGCATCGATGGCGCAGCTGTTAGCTCTAAGGGCCAAGGGCGATCTCAGCAGCACGATGGCCGGCACGGTGCTCGAGGAGATGTTCGCCTCCGGAAAATCCTTGGAAGAGGTCGTGGCCGCCCGCGGCCGACAGATCAGCGATACCGATGCGTTGGCGGAAGTCGCGCGCGAGGTTATGGCCGCCAACCCGCAAGCGGTCGCGGACTACCATGCAGGAAAAGATCGCGCGGTCCAATTCCTGATGGGCCAGGTTATGCGTCGCACGCGCGGCCAGGCCAATCCGGGCAAGGTGACCGAGTTGCTTCGCGTCGAGTTGGCCGGAGACGGCGGCGAATGAGGTGGGGACGGGGGCTATGAACGCGACGGAATCGACCAACTCCGAGCCTGGCGCCTACGAAACGGCGCTGCGCCAGTTCGACGAGGCGGCGGAGATTCTCGATCTGGACGCGGACATGCGCGAGATTCTGCGCCGACCGAAACGCGAGTTGGTGGTCAACTTCCCCGTGGAGATGGACGACGGCGGGATGCGCATGTTTCGGGGATATCGCGTGCATCACAACATCACGCGAGGCCCCGCCAAAGGCGGCATTCGCTATCACCCCCAGGCCGACCTCGACGAGGTGCGCGCCCTCGCCATGTGGATGACGTGGAAGTGCGCCGTCATGAACCTGCCCTACGGCGGCGCCAAGGGCGGCGTGGAGGTCGACCCGCACGGGCTCAGCGTGGCGGAGCTCGAAAACCTCACGCGACGCTATGCCAGCGAGATCGCCGTCTTCATCGGGCCGGAGTTCGACATCCCGGCGCCGGACATGGGCACCAACGCCCAGGTCATGGCGTGGATCATGGACACGATTTCCATGCATGCGGGGCACTCGATTCCCGCGGTCGTCACCGGCAAGCCGGTGGCTGTTGGCGGGTCCGAAGGGCGGGCATCGGCCACGTCCCGCGGCATGCTCGAAGTCACCCTGGCGATGCTGAAGCGTGAGGGGCGCGATCCACGGGGCTTGCGGGTGGCGGTGCAGGGCGCGGGAAACGTTGGCATGGGTGCGGTGCGCCTCTTCGATGAGGCCGGATTCACCATCGTGGCCGTGAGCGACAGCGAGGGCGGAGCGATGCGTGAAACGGGACTCGATGCCGCGGCCGTCGCGCGTCACGGCGCTGCCGGCGGGTTGATGAAGGACCTGCCCGACGCCGACCGGATCAGCAATCGCGAGCTGCTCGAGCTTCCCGTGGACCTTCTGGCGCCGGCGGCGATCGAGGGGCAGCTCACGGCCGCGAACGCATCACAGGTCAAGGCGTCGATGATTGTCGAAGGCGCCAACGGCCCGACGACGCCGGCGGCCGATCAGGAGTTTGCCGATCGCGGGATCACCGTGATCCCGGACATTCTGGCCAACGCCGGCGGCGTGACGGTGTCCTATTTCGAGTGGGTGCAGGATCTGCAGCAGTTTTTCTGGACCGAAGCCGAGATCAACGAACGACTCGGCCGCCAGATGCGGGACGCGCTGGCGAGCGTTGCTGCGACTGCCGAGGAGTCAGGGGTCACCCTGCGCCAGGCGGCCCACATGCTGGCCATATCCCGTGTGGCCGAGGCCACGCGTCTGCGGGGGGTCTACCCGTAGGAGCGCCGGTTCAGGCCTCCCGATCTAGTTGGTCGCGCCGTCGCGCACGGCCTGCCACGAAAACGGGCGGCCATCGTCGAAGAGGGCGCCAACCTCCGCGAACGCGTCGCGCCCTTCGTCAGCGGGGTTATAGAGGCGCGTCGGCGAGTTGAGCAGGACGGCGGGTTTGTCGCCAACGACCATGAAGCCGTGGTGGACGAGCCGCGGGATCAGAACGCAGTGCTGCGCGTCGTTGCCGGAGATTTCGCCGAGCGGCAGCAAATCGAGCGTGCCGCGGGTTGGCGATTCGGGCCGGCCGTCCCACAGGGCAAGCACGATTGAACCGGCCGCGACGATGAAGCGGTCTTCCTGGTGCCGGTGCACGTGCCATTCGTCCTCGTCGCGGGCCAGCCCGGCCGGAGTGACCGAATAGTAGGTCTGTGCGAAAGCCCGCGTGTCCGGGTCGTAGATATCGGGCCAATCGGTGCGGAGGATCTCAACCAGCGTCCCCGACTCGTCTCGATTGACACGCAGTGGCCGAGCGACGGCGTCATGAACCCGTAGCCGAAACCGCACCCTACGCCTCGCTCGCCATGCCCAGGCATTCAGTGTAGGCGAACGTCGACAGCAAAATTTCGGGGCTTATATACGAAGCTAGCCACGCCACCTACGCGTCCTCGGTTGACTCGCGCTTGACCCGCGCGTCGCTATCCGGTTCCAGGTAGTCCCAGTCGGCCTTGGGCGGCCCCTGCATACAGGCCCGCGCGACGGCCTCCGGCGTGTCCGGGATCGGCTCCGGCATCTTGCGTTCCGGCGGGCGGCCCCGCTTGCGTTTCGTCTTGCCCATCAGTCCCTCCACGTGAGTTGCGCCATGAGGTATTCCTGCGGTCGGTTGCCCTTGACGCTGTTGCAGGCGCCGCACAGCAGTTGCAGGTTGTCCAAGTGGTCGGTGCCGCCACGCGAGCGTGGGATCACGTGGTCGACCGTGAAGTTGCGGAACGGGAACTCATGCCGGCACCCGCCGCAGCGGCCCTCTTGCTGGCCGAAGAGCTGGTGCCGGTTTTGGCGATAGTTGATCGGCACGTCGATATCGGTCCGCTGGGGGATATCCGTGCGGACCGTGACCCAGGCACGGCGAAACAGGGCACCGTACTCAGGGCCGTCAAGCCTCTGAAGCACCAGGTCGGCGGCCTTGGGCGAGAGGTCGATGCCGACCCACTGCCGGTCCAGCATCTCGGCGGCGACACAGGCCGTCGCGCATCCGCAGAACGGATCCAGCACCACGTCGCCGGGGCTGCTGCTGGCCTTGATGATGCGCTCCAGCAGCACGCGGGGCTTTTGCGTGGGGTAGCCGACGCGCTCGTTGGCGCGTGAATTGATCGGCGCAACATCCTTCCAGACATCCCCCATCGGTCGACCCCGTTGCTCGTCGAGATACCGTTTCAGTTGAGGCACTCTCCCCGCCTGGGCTTGGACGACAAGCCCCGCATCGAACGCGGCCTGCATGCGTTCGCGCGTCCACCGCCATACTCTCGTAACCCCAAGAAACTCATATGTGAGGTTCGGACGATCCTTGTTGGGATTGATGAGGTTGTCGAGCCTATAGATGCGTCCATCGGGGTCTTGGTGGCGATACTTCGAGGCGGTTTTCTCGTCCAGATTGGACGGGTCATAGGGAAGGAACGTCGCTTCGGGGTTCCATTGAGTGTCTAATGTCTTTCCGTAGTACAGAAGCACGTCATGGTTTGAAGGGAATCGCACCGATGCGAGACCCTTCGCCATCGTGCGCTGCCACACGATCTCGTTGCGGAAGCGCGGCGCACCGAACACCGCGTCCATGAGCAACTTCAAATAGTGGCTCGCCGTCGGGTCGCAGTGGAGGCAAATGCTGCCGGTGTCCTTGAGCACCCGATGCAGCTCGACGAGCCGCACGGCCATCATGCAGAGGTAGGACTGCATGCCCTTGCCGTGCGTCAGGGCCGCCGCCTCGATCACCTTGTACAGCGCCTCATGCTTATCAGCCACCAGGCCCATCCAGGCCACGTCAAGGTCCGAGAGCGTCCACGTGTCCTTGAACGCGGCACCCGCCGCCTGACTGCCCACGGGCGCCTCATAGTCCCGATTCGAGTTGAAGGGCGGGTCCAAGTAGATCAGGTCCACCGTCTCGCTATTCAGCCCCCGCAGGATGTCGAGGTTGTCGCCCGTCCAGACAGTGCGGTTGGCGAAGTTCGGCGCGGTCGCCATCACGCACCCGCCACCTTCCGCGCACCGCTTTTCAACCCGTTGGCAGCGATCAGGTCCCGGTAGCGCAGCCGCTTGCCTTGAGCGTTCCGCACCATGATGGCCATCTGATCAAGCGTGTCGAGCGGACGCTCGTTGTGGCGGCCCTCGAACTCCCGCACGTAGCGGTCCAGGTGCTTCGGGCTCATCTTGTGGTAGGTGCCGTGATAGCCACGCTTCATCATGGCCCAGAAGGACTCCAAGCCGTTCGTGTGCGCTTCGCCGTCCACGTACTGGGCGACCGCATGCGTGACCGCCTGGTGGTGCGGCAGCCCGCGGTAGCCGTAGGCGTCGTCCGTGTAGATCATGGCCTGCGGTGCGACGCGCTCGGCGATGAACGCTTGCAGCTCGCGGCGGGTCGTGGTCCGCACCACGGCGGCGCTCACGCGGTTGGTGGTGCGGTCCTTGACGCCGGCGACGATGGCCTTGCCCACCGTGCCGCGGCCTGCCCGCTGGCGCTTGTCCGCGTGCTTGTTCTTCTCCAGCCCGCCGATGGCCGTTTCGTCGGCCTCAACCGGACCGTTGAACGGGGCGGTTTGCTGACCGGCCCACGTCTCGCGGATTCGGTGCGCGAGGTGCCACGCCGTCTTCTGCGTGACACCCAGGTCACGATGGAGCTTCATGCTGGCCGTGCCCTTGAGGCCGGTCGCCAGCAGGTAGTAGGCCATGGCCCAGACCTGCAACCCGAGCTTCGACCCCTGCATGAGCGTGCCGGTCTTGACGGAGAAGTGCTTGCGGCAGGCCCGGCAGCGGTAGGGCTGCGGCTTGCGAGTCTTGACGGTGAGCACGTTGTCGGAATCGCACGACGGGCAGGTCACACCATTGGGCCAGCGGGTCTCGACGAACCAGGCCTCGGCGGCCAGATCGTCCGGGAACTTGCGGGTGACCTCGATGAGCGAGATGCCCTTGCGGTAGTGCTTGCCCGGTGCCTGCTGTGCCATCAGTCAACCCCCTGTATTTATGGATACAGTTTAGCCAAGAGGGTCGCGGGTGTCAAGGGATTTGGGGCGAGATTTGGCTCGATTCTTCCGTACTAATTCGCCTAGCCGTTGGTGCACCCGCGCGCTATGGCCGGGTTTCCGTAGCCGTGCCCCGAGGCGCGGAAGCACCCACGCCAGGATGCGCATGGTCATAGGCCGTCCAACCCACCAGGGTCGATTCGACAACCATGCGACGGCGCGGACCGTGCGCTGACGCCAGGTGAGCCGGATAGACCCAGTGTCGAGGTCAACACAGGCAACTCGCGTGTCGTCAATTTGGACAACCCAGTGGGCTGATCCCACAGGTTTTGGCAGCTCGTCACCGATCCGATGAATCTCAACAGAGCCATCGACAACCTTTAGAAGCTCCTGAATGTGCTCCCCCGCCGGTGAGTCCAAAAAGGCTTGCAGTTCCTCGTCCTTGCGCTGCTCGACATATCGAGCCCTCCAGCGAGAGGGTTTCGTTACACGCTCATGAATTCCAGCGTCGCGGCGCTCGTGGCGCGTTCGCCAAACCTCGATTGCCCAGCCGATGCCACCCAAGACAATGAGGCAGATGGCCCCAATGGTGATCCACTGTGGAGCGCTGAATGCGTCGCCTACCATGTAGGCGACGCCAAACAGGACCAGCTCGCGCCAGGGGATTCGCATCCGCCCACGCTACCCGGCGCTCGCGGTGGCGTCACCTCAACGGCCCCGGCGGCGGCGCATGAGCCACCAGTGGTGCAGCGGTCGCCACCACGACCGGGGCGACCGCGTGGACGTGACGCGCCCAACGGCGTCGCCTGTCGTGAGCTCCCACTTCCGCAGCGCCAGATTCGTTTGGTCCCGCTCTCTGGTGGTATCCGCCCATAGGACCCAATCGACAATGGCCACCAGCAGAAAGGCCCCCACGACCGCCAACAACGTGGCGATCAACGCGCCCACCTCGTGCGGAGTCACGTACGCACGCACCAGACACCGGGCCGGCCATGTGAACGCCACGCTGGCCACCGCGACCCCAAGGTCACGCGCAGGCAGTCGCCGCCGCAGCCATCGGCCCATCCGCCCATCGTAGTCACTTGGCTAGCCACGTATATAATTCCCAAAATTTCACTTGACATATGTAGCGTGTCGGAGTGCTAGCATGCACAGGCGACTTTGGGACAGGTCAGGCGCTGATGCCTCGCACGAGTTCGAGCCCTGCGACGCGGGTGTCGTACCAACGCCGGCGGCGCGTCCGGGACACCGCGATGAGCATGGCGCGCACCATCGGCGCCAAGTATCCAGACTTGCGCGTCACCATCGATGTGGAGACCGTGGACGGCGAGGACGCGTTCGTCTGGATCGAGGTGCTTCGCGGGCTGCGTCCAGCGGAACTTCCCGCGTTCATTGACCGCCTGGCGAGGCAGTGCGCCCGCCGTACCGGTTTTTGGATCGTGCCACGGATCGTCAGCGCAGGTGTTGACTCGCAGCCGGAATTGCGCCTGCGTCCGCGTCTCGGATCCGCGCGACCGTCCGTGACCTAGCGGCTATCGCTCCAGCTCGTCGATAGCGACCCGTCGGCCGCTCGCGTGCGACTCGTAGGCGGCATGCACGATCTCAACCGCGCGGCGTCCGACCTCCCCTGGCGATGAATTAGCGTCCGTGAGCTCCAGCGTCAGTTCCACCAGCTCGTGGGGTGGTCCGTCACAGCGATAGGCCCCGTCGTCCGCGCCAACGGCGAGCTCCTGATTCGCTCCGTCGTCCCGGAAAACGGCCAGCCGCGCCCGATCGATGTCATACAGCAGTGCGCCCTCGCTACCGAAAATGCGCAGGTCGAGTTGGAATCGCGCACCCACCGGAACCGCGGCCGTGCCCGAAACCGAGGCCAGGGCGCCGCCGCGAAAGTGCACCGTCAGGGCATTGTGCAGATCGATTCGCGCGCCGCCATCCGCCATGGCCGCGTACACGGCCTCGGGTTCGAGATCCGTGAGCCAGGTGAGCAGACCGAGCGCGTGACTGAGCTGCGCCTGGCCGTAGCCCCCTTGGGAGAGTTCGGGATCCGTGTAGTTCTCAAACTCCGGCGCCACGAGCGGCGGCTCGCCAAAGTGGAAGGCGGTGCCCATGAAGAATTCCTTCGACGGCGATCCCATGTGACAGGCCACGTGCTCCACCGGGCCCACCGCGCCGCGTTCCATGAGTTCCTTGGCGCGCACGGTGAGCGGACGGTGGTGCCAGCCGTAAGACACCAGCAGATGACGTCCGGTGTCCCGCGCCAGCGCGACCAGGCGACGGGCGTCCCCGGCGCGAGTGCACATTGGCTTCTCGACGAGGACGTGGCAGCCCGCCTTCAGCGCCGCGGCGGCATGAGCGAAGTGGTGGCGATGCGGCGAGGCCACGATGACCGCGTCGAGGTTGTGACTGAGAAGCTCACGGACGTCCGGCGTCGCGTGTTTGAATCCGAAGTGCTGTTGCACCCGCGCGAGCACCGCGGCGTCGAGGCCGCACACGGCCACCATCTCAACGTCGTTGCGCGCGGCCAGCAGCGGCATGTGGTTGGTGGTGGCCCACCACCCCGCCCCAATGAATCCGAGGCGGGCCTTGCGGCTTGGATGCTGAGGCCGGCGCGCCGCCTCCGCAATCATCTCGTCGGAGAGAATCCCGACATCCGAGTGGGAGGACTCGGCGGGCGGCGATCCCGGACCGGGACTATTCGTCACGCTTCGCCAAATTCCTTTGTGTCAGCCCAGACGCTGCCGGCGGGCATGGTTGATGGTTCATGGGCAAATGGCGTCCAGCGCCTGCCGCTGCTCGGCGGTCAGCGACCAGCCCGCCGCGCCGCACAGCTCGTCCACCCGTTGGGGCCGCTCGGTCTTGGGGATCGCGACTACCCGGTCATGGTCCAGGAGCCAGCGCATGGCGACTTGCGCCGGGGTCTTGCCGGACGCCTCCGCGACTTGCCGGATCACCTTCGAATCCGGTCCGGTGACAACGCCTCCCAACGCCAGCGGCGCGAAGGCGATGACGGTGATGTCGTGGGCCTGGCAGTAGGGCAGCACATCCGCCTCGATCCGCCGATCCAGGACACTGTATGGGACTTGGTTCGCGACGAGTGGGGAGCTTTCGAGGGCATCCTGGGCGTCTGCCATTTGTTGAACGTTGAAATTGCTGACGCCGATGTAGCGGATCACGCCGTCGGCGACCAGCTGCTCCATGGCGGCCATGGTTTCGTTGATCGGAATCGTCGCGCTGGGTGAGTGAATCTGGTAGAGATCGATGACGTCAATGCCGAGTCGCTCGCGGCTGGCGAGCGCATGCGAAATCACGCAGTCGTGCCGGAGGTTTTGCGCGCTGATCTTGGTGGCCACGAACGCGGATGCGCCTGCTTCCCGCAGCTCGCGGCAGACAATGCGCTCGGCCGCGCCCGGCTCATCGCCAACAGCGTTGTACGACTCGGCCGTGTCGATCAGGCTAGCGCCGAGCTCGATGGCGCGACCCAGGACTCCCGGCTCGCCGTGGTAGCGGGCGGTACCGAACCCGATGCGCGGGATTTCTTCGTCCGTGGGGCCGAGGGGCGCGTACTCCATGCGAATCTCACTCACTGCCGCGGTTGCTGATCGCTAGTGTAGAGCGGCCGTCCGCGTGCCTCCCGCGTGCCAACACGGCTATCTGAGGGCAATCATCGTTGATCCGGTGACGCCCAGGACCCGCACCTGGTGCGCCCTCACTTCGAGATTGCGGGGCAGACCACCAGAATCGAGGGCCACCGTCCTTCCATCGTGCCGAAGGACGCCTTGCTGTGACGTCGACCGGTCCAGCACGACGGTTGCGGCAATTCCCTCGGGAAGATCCGCCTTCAGCTCGATCCCACCGTCATCGGTCTGCCACTCCACGTGCAGATCGCCCTTGGGCGTGGGGTAGGCGCCGCGCGCCCATGCCAGATCACCCGGGCAGGGCCGGATCTCGCAGGTTTCGAATCCGGGCCCGGTGGGCATCACGCCCAACACGCGCTTGGAAAGGGCAAAGCCCACGCAGCAGCCGCTGGTATGCACCAGGCTGCGTTCCCCGGCCACGTGCGGCTCGTGCTGAACGCCGAATGCGGCATCGCTGTCGATGGGCCGGTGCCCGGTAAAAGGCCCCCAGCCTTCCCAGATTGTCGGCACGTCCTCCCATGCGAGCATCGGCCCGTAGCGATCCCGCATGAGCTTCATCGCGGGGGCCGACGCGCCGGCGGCCATCATGCCGTCGACGACAAACCCCATGAACGCCGGTGTGGATCGCACCGTGTCGGGGTGTTCCGCCGCCAGATAGGCGCCGATGCGAGGGATCTGGCCGTCGGTAGCCACGCCGTAGAGGACGGCATAGGCATTGCCCAGTTCGCTCACCACCCCGGTCAGGCGGTCCTCGTGGTGACTGTCGGCGTAGATCCCCTTCGCGTCATCCCAAAGCACCCGGCGAACGGCCTGCCGCACCTCGTCGGCGATGCCCCGCCAATGAGCCGCGTCGCGGGGTGCGCCCACCCGGTCGGCCAGCCACGCCGCGTCTTCCAATGATTTGACATAAAGCGCATTGGTGATTGTATTGGCTCCGCGCAAGTCCACCGGCGCCCAGTCCTGCCAGTTCCAGTAGGGCAAGTCGCGCAGCAGGCCCAGCGCATCGCGGTGTGGCTCGAACCAGTCCATGACCCGCGGCACCGTGCGATACAGCTCGTCGAGGATCCAGTCTTTCCCGGTGAAGAGGTAGTGGTCGCGGACCTTGGTGCTCCACTGCAGCGGGAACGGCATCCAGATGTGGGTCTGCGACGCCCCCGGAGGGTAGGCGGCTCGGATGAGGCCGTCGCCGCGCGTGCTCAACGTGGCCTGGCGCATGTAGCGGTCGGCCAGGCCGATGTCGCCCCACGTCGACAGGACGTGATGCAGGATGGCGCTGGCGTCGCCAAGCCGAAATACGACGCGCTCGCGATAAAACTCGTGCTCGAGATCGTCTTTCAGGCCGATATACGTGGTATTGACGCAGGCGTCCCATAGCCGCGTGAGCGTGGGGTCCGAACACTCGAAGGTGGCGCGCGGCTGGCGATCGGGGTACGCGTAGTCGTTGACCGATACGCCGTGAATCTGCACCGGCGCATACGGCGTGCGCACCGTCACGTGCAGGTATCGGAACTGGCGATAGTCGCTCAATTCCCAGGTTTGCCTGCCCTCACGCGTGATGTAGCGATCGCCGTAGGACATGCCGTTGTGCACGCGTCCGCCCTGCAGCTGCTGGCCGTGGGTGATGTCGATCACGACCCCTGGCGGGGCGGTCAGCTGGATTCTGGGAAAACCGTCGAGCTGCCGGCCAAAGTCGAAGATCGCAAACGGCACGCGCCGGCCCTCGAGGTAGCCGGCGAAGCAGCCACGAAACTCGGCCGCCGCTGCGCCCGGCTCCAATGCGGCGTCGATATTGCGGATGCTGGCGTGCGACAGGGGGCGGTGGACCTCCGCGTCGAGCACCCGCGCGATGTCCGTCTGATTGGTCACACCGAGGTCAATGACCTCCCCCTGCGCCGCGACGCGCTGTGGCCACACCTCGCGCTCCACCAACATCGGCGTCTCGCGTTCCTCCAGCAGCACCCATACCAGTTGCCGCTGGGGAATCACCCAGGCCGGCTCCCAGGCGCCGTCGTCGAAACTCGGTTGCATCCAATCGACGGGATCGGCCGAGGCGTCGTAGATCTCGCTGGTCCCGATCAGATAGGAGACTACGCGGGCCGCGCGGTCCCAACCTCGTGCCGGGCGCACGCGCCAGTCACCACTGGTCCCGCAACAGCGGCGGGAGCCGTCCGCGAGCTCCGCGTCCAACTCGACCCACAGGCCCGCACGCTCACCGTGCGCGAAGCCGCCGCCTTGTGACGGTGTCCATCCGGAGTCTCCGCCGTCGAGGCCGAATCGATATGCCCTCACGGCGACGATGTTCTTGCCGGCGTGCAGCAGCGCGGTTACGTCATAGGTATCAAAGCTCTTGCGCGTCGGGTCGCTGCGCGCGGGTCCGCGTCCCACGTAGTGCCCATTGACGTAGAGCACATACCGGTCGGAGGCGGTGATGTGCAGTCGCGCCACGACCGCTGGCTGGGAAAGATCTACCTGTCCCCGAGCGAACAGAAAGAAATGGTGCGGCTTGGCTTCGCCTTCGATCCAAATGAACTGACCCGTGCGATGCCTAACGGGCCACACCCTGGGTTTGCCGGTCGCATTCATGGGTCACTTCCCCCGCGCGATCCGTGTCGAGTGATTGGCACGATAGCGCGCTACGGCTCGACCGAATACACCTCGGAGTCCGGGAAGAAGTTGAACCATCCGAACCAATAGGCCAGATGCCCCGGCAGGCGTTCGAGGCGCTCACCGCTCGGTCCGAGCAGCGCCTCCTCGGTGATTTGCCAGGCGGCGCCGCTCTGGTCGAGCAGCGATTGGGGGTCGGCGCCCGCGGTGAACTCGAAGCTTTCCCCGTCGTAGGCTCGCACCTCGGCGCCCGCCGGCCAGATGGCAGGGGCGCCGAGTGTGCGGTCGCGGCCCTCACCTCTGAGATTGCCGCGCGGCGCCACGATCACCACGCGTTGACCCGCGAGCTCATCGTTCACGACCACACGCTCGGTCAGCAGCTTGGTCGGGTAGGCGCGTCGGAGGCCGTTGATGGCGAGGCCAAACACTCGGTCCTTGGTGCGCAGCTCGGGGCTATCGAACGGCACGGGGAATCGCGTCTCGGGGCTGGCGAAGTATGCGCCGTATGCGGCGCCAGGCGTATACGCACGCGCGTATCCGGTTTCAATGTCAAGAGCCAGCGAGTCGGGGTGCTGCGCCGTCCAATCGGCCCACCTCGAGACGACGACGGGAAGGATGTTGAGCTGAATGTCGCTCGTCGCGAGGGGCCCGAGCACCGGCTCGCCACTCAGCTGATTCCACAATGACCTGGTGTTGCGGTCATACATCAGCTTGTTGCTGCGCATGAGGAGGCCGGACGTGCCAAACGTAAACACCGTGTCGCCGACCCGGCCGTCAAACAGCACCCCGGCGCCGCAGAGCGTGCAGTAGGCCAGCGAGACGGGGACGCCGCCCACAACATCGTTGGCCATCTCGTGCCAGTCCAGGATTCGCAAGGGATACGCCCGGTGGTCGCCATTGATGGACACGCCGAATAGCAGGTCATCGGGCTCGAGATAGTCGACGTCCGCCGCGGGGCGGAAGCCCGGGTTCTCCAAGGGTGGGATGCCGTCCACCCGCACGCCGCCCCAGAGGACTTCCTCGGAGCGAATCCTGCCGGAATCCTCACCTTGGAAGAACTCGGTCATGACGGGGTCGATGGCTCCCAACAGCCAGCCTTTCCACTGCGAAAACCCTGGGGGCGCTTGCAGGTCGGACTTCGCGTACCACTCCGCCCATCCCGAGACATAGATGAATACCTGGCCGGTGAGCGCCTTGAGGGCGTCCGAGACGCCAGGGACGCCGGGTCCCTGGATAATGGCCAGTTCGTTGAATCGAATCAGCTCGATGAGCACCGCGACAAACCGCTCGTCGCCGGACGCCACGATTGCGTCGACGATTGCCTGGGTGCGAGACCTGTTCCGACGGTCCAGCAGCCCGTAGAGCAGCACCTGCACGTCGGCGTCGTCGAAGGGCGGCTCGGGGATCGGGGCGTCGGTAATCGGTGTCGGCGCCACCGTGGCGGTCGGTTGCGGGGTTGGGTCGGGGGCGGCCGTCGCCTCGGGTGGAGGAGTGGCGCGCGTGATCTCAGGCGCCGGGGAATCCGCGGGCTGAGCAGCGGCCGTGATCGTGAACGGCGTTCGACTGTCGGCGGCGGTGGAATCGTCGTCGCAAGCCGCTAGCGCCAACGCCGCGGAAGCGCCCACGGCGCCCAGCAGCAGGTGGCGGCGGTTGATCGAACGGCGTCTGCCGCGGGGCAGGGGGCGATCCGGTGAAATCTGAGATTCCCCTGTGGTCAATCCAACGTCATTGAAGCTCACTACGTTCGGCAAGTCTGGACGGTTTCTTCGCATGTGGCGAATCGGCGGCATTTCCTGCCATGCTGGTCGTCAGCCGCGCGCTTAACCCTCCACGAACGCCCCCATGCCCAATTCGAACATCATCGACGCGCACGTCCATGTGTGGAGTGCCGACACGGCGCGGTTTCCGTTCGCGCCGGGCTACGGGCCGGGGGATCTGTGGTTTCCAAGTTTCGACGGCGCGGAGCTCGTGGCCCGCGGCGAGCCCGCGGGCGTGGGCCGGTTCAACCTGGTGCAGATGACCTGGTACGGCCTCGATCACTCGTACATCGCGGACCTCATCCAACGCGATCCACGGCGCTTCGCGGGCACCGGAATCGTGCCGGCCATTTCGGATGTTGGGCTGCCCGAGCCGGGCCGTGTGATGCAGGCGCTGGCCGAGCAGGGAATTTGGGCGTTTCGGGTGCGGGGACAGTCGACACGCCCGGACATCCCGGGCGGCGAGCAATGGCTTGACCACCCCGCGTACGAGGCGATGTTTCGCATGTCGGCGGCTGACCACCTGCCGCTCAGTTTCCTGTGCGGCGCGACTGATTTGCTGGAGATCGACCGGATGTGTGCCAGGCACGGCGATGCGCCGGTGATCCTGGACCACCTGGCGCGCCTTGGGCCGGCCACGGGGGCCACGGCGGAGGACGTGGATGCGCTCTGCGCGCTGGCCCGCCACCCGCGGACGATGGTGAAAGTGAGCGCGTTCGGCGCGCTGAGCCAGGACGGACCGCCGTATCTGGATATGTTGCCGCTCGTTCGCAAGGTGCTCGACGCGTATGGGCCGGAGCGGTGCATGTGGGCCAGCGACAGTCCGTTGCAGACGGCACCTCCGCATAGCTATGAGACGTCGGTCGGCCTGCTGGCGGAGCACGCGGATTTTCTCAGCGCGGGCGATCTGGCCCAGCTGTTGCACGGCACGGCCGAGCGCGTGTTCTGGCCCAGGTGATCGTGATCGGCGTTGCGACCATGAGGCACAATCGCCCGAGATGACGGAACGGAGGCCAAGCGTGGCAGGTGAATTTGACGGTCGCGTGGCCCTGGTAACGGGCGCGGCCCGAGGCATGGGACGAGCAATTGCCGAGACCTTGACGGCGCGCGGTGCCCGGGTTGCCGTGAATGACCTGAACCGGGAAGCGACGGAAGCCACGGCCGAGGCCTGCGGCGCCGAGTCGCTGGCGGTCCCCGGCGACGTGTCCGATCCAAACCGGGTGCGGGCCATCGTGGCCGAGGGGGCCGCCCACTACGGGCGGCTGGATGTGCTCGTCAACAACGCGGGCGTGGCGTTTCACCGGAAAATCGACGAGATCACCGACGAGGAATGGTCGCTGGTGTTCGCGGTTAACGTGCAGGCGGTGTTCACGTTCATTCAAGCCGCGATGGAGCCGATGGCCGTCAATGGCTACGGACGCATCGTCAACTTCTCGTCGACGGCAGGCAAGAACGTCAGCACGGTGGCGGGCGCCCACTACACGGCATCCAAGGCGGCGGTGCTGGGCATCACGCGTGCGTCGGCCCTGGAGCTTGCGGTGCACGGGATCACCGTCAACGCGGTGTGCCCGGGCATGATCGACACGCAGATGATCAAGGACGCCTGGCCCCAGGAACGCATCGATGCGTATGTCCCCAACATTCCGCTGCAGCGCCTCGGTCAGCCGTCGGAGGTTGCGGAGCTTGTGGCGTTTCTGGCATCCGAGCGCGCCGGCTACATCACCGGCGCGGCGGTTGACATAACTGGCGGGGAGCTGATGGTATGAGGGCCGACGGCGCGGGCGCGTGAGTCACTGGCGCGACGCGGACGAAATCCAGGCCCGGCTGCGCGGGCCGGTGAATCCATTGCCGACCAAGTTCACCCCCGACGGCGAGATCGATCCGGACGGCATGCGCGCCACCATCGACGTATCGCTCGACGCCGGCGTCGAGGTCATCATGCTCACCTGGGGCGAGGGCCTGGTGTCGCTGCTCACCGACGACGAGGTTGCCGAGATTCACCGCATTGTGATCGACCACGTCGGGCGGCGCGCGGTCACCATCGCCTGCGACGCGATGTGGGGGCTCAACAAGGCGCGCGAGTTCGCGGCGTATGTGGACGGGCTGGGCTTCGATCTGTACATGGCCCGTCCGGCCGAGTGGGCGCGAGGCACGCCCGAGTCGCTGGCGGATTGGTACCGCGATGTGGCGCAGCAGACGCGCGTGATGTTCGTGGGCGACGTGCCGCTGCGCACCTGCGAGCTGGTCGAGGACGAGCCGAACCTGCTGGCATTCAAGGAGGACATCGACCTCGCCTACGCCCATGAGGTCCTGATGCGCTGGGGCGACCGCTGGCCGATGACCGGCGGCGGAGGCATGAAGCGCCACCACCTGCTGTGGCCTCACGGATGCCGCTCGTGGTTGGACGTGTTCGTGCGCTCCTATCCCGAGCCGGCGATGACCTATTGGGACGCGTTGCAACGGGGCGACATCGCCACGGCGTGGGCGACCATCGAGCGTTCCGAGTTGGCGATCGGGCCGCTGGTGGCGGCGTGTCGGGTCGGCGGCAACGGCTTCTTCGCGTCCATGGGCGAGGCGCATGGCGTATCGCCGCGCTGGCGGCGCTCACCGGCGCCGAATCTCACCGACGAGGAGATCGCCGACCTGCGCCGGGCGCTGCGGGCGCTGAACCTGGCCTGATGTCCGTGGCCGCCGGCTGTTGCAGGCCATCGCCTGACCGTCGATCACTAGCAGCGAGGGAGGTATCGTTGAGGTCTCCGCTCGAGGGACCCGTGCGAGCGCAGTCCAATGGACACGCCCACGTGAAAACTAAACTTGTCCACGTAGTCACTCCCCCCGATCCGTCGGAGTTCCAATGAGCCGTCAGTACGACCAGTCACGGTGGCGCGAGCACTCTCGGTCTGCCCACCGCACTCTTGACCCTCGTAGCCAAAAACTTACAACCCATATCTCCAATCTCTCTAGATGCGACTACAGGAAACGGATGGCACCAGCGGCAACTGCATCGCTCGATCAGTCGACTCCACACAAGAGAGGTCGGTGATCACCAGGCCGAACAACGCGAATCTTAACTGGCACGGACCAAGAACTTTGTGTAAAAGATAACATCGAATTCAATGCAGATGATCCAATGCACAACAACAATCTCAAATAGAGTTTGACAATGGATGAATTCTTTCTATCCGTCGCCTACCACATATATGCACTGATGATGGCCTTGCCAGACGCGCATGATCTGGTGGGATTCGCTGTGGCAACTGAGCTTGGACCGTTTACTAGCCGCGAGTTGGCAACGGCAACAATTGTCCTCGCGATTGTTATATGGTCCACTTTAGCGGTACCCAACATTCGTGATTTGACTCTCGACTTGATCAGGGCAGCGAAACCGATCATTCCGTGGTTTATTTCTATAGTTGCATACTTCGCGCTAATTGTTAGCGTGTTATATTACGTTGGACTGTGGCACTTCGGGTTGGCTGTGCCAACTTTCCTTTGGATTCTCACAGTGGGTCTATTGGGGGCCATTAAAAGCGTAGGTGATCAAGGACGCCTGCCTACTCTTACTGTATCGGTTGTCATATCACTCATAGCTGCTTGGCTTGTCGGCCTTCACACGTTTCCGTTTATCGTGGAGTTAGCTTACCTGTCGGTTGGTGGAGTGGTGGCTGTGGCAATATCCACAAATGACAGGGGGAAAGCCAATGCATCATCAATTGGGATTGTCACCTCTTTGATACTATTCAGTATTGTCACAATTCCGTCAATACTTAGTCTGTTGAATGCATCGTTTGACCGGAGATACATTGAGTCACTGGCGCTTCCTCTGGTGGGAATGTCGACGTTGGTCCCGTTGATATACCTACTGAATCTCATCGTTCTTTACCAAGGCATTCGTAGAAGGCTTCAGATCTATTCGGCCAATGATGAGATCTGCCGCTATGCTTGGTATCGTACGCTTCGACGTTTTCATTTTCGACTTCCGGCACTCAGGAGATTCCGGTCCCTTGCTGCGAGGGATCTGTTTTGGGCACAATCGAGAGCAGACGTGGATGCGGCATTCAGAAAACACGCCGCGCCCCGGCTGGTATCCGTAGGAGCAATTGGCGGACAAGATCAAAGCGTGAGACTTGTCGCCGTCGCGGTTTCGGCGGAAGGCGTCGGGCAGCTGTCTGATGAAATCGCGGTGGGATCGATTCTCAGGACCGATGGCCCAGCGATTGCCGGAATTCCCGGATTTGCATCGCTAACGGTTGGCGATCCACCCAATCTCGAACGAATTGTTTGTTATCGAGAAATATTGGGCCCGACGGAATATCGTGTGAAGGATGTAGTCGATGGTGCTTTTGTGCGTGAATTCAATACGCAACGCTGCTTGCCGTGGAAAGTGGCATCGGAAATTGAGCAGACCGATAGTTACGGAAGGTGCGGCTTGTGATGTCCAAAATAGTGAGATTCGGACATTGACGTGACTGCAGTGGATCGAGAGCGGGCCTAGGGATTTCGACGATCAGAAGTCTTGCGGTTGCGGATCCGACGTTGCTACGTGCGCTGGATTGAGTCCTTACGCCGTGCGAGCTACGGTGCAACGGCCGTTCACCAGGCACGCATCATGCGCATAACGGACATTCGCTCGCTGCTGCACCATCCCGCACGGCTGACGCTGATCGAGGTTCACACGGACGCCGGCATCGTGGGGTTGGGATCCACGGGGTCACCGCCGGGAATGATCGAACCGATCATCGATGACCCCAGCGACGGTCTACGGCAGTTTGTCGTAGGCCAGGACCCGACCGAACCCGTGGAGCTCTGGTATCAGATGATGGAGCGATGGCCGGCGCAGCGCGGGCGCGCCGATCGCGGCGGCCTCCAGGCGAACGCCATGGGGGCCATCGATATGGCCGTGTGGGACATCGCCGGCAAGGCCGCCGGGATTCCCGTGCATCAGCTGCTAGGCGGCGCGCGCGTTGATCGCGTGCTCGCCTACGGGTCCGCGTCCACGATGTACTACGCCGCGAGCAAGAAGAGCACCGAGACGGAGCGGGAGCGCGAGCTGCGGCGCAAGTCACCCGAGGAAATTGCCCGTGAGTGCACCACGCTGCGCGAGCAGGGCTTCAAGGCCATCAAATTCGGCTGGGGCAACGACTTCGACGATGAGGGGATGGCCAAACTCGCTGCCGCCCGTGAGGCGCTGGGGCCTGACGTCCGGCTCAGCGTCGACTTTGGATGTCCCGCCTACTTCAATCCCGAGTGGACGGTTGCGGACGCCATCGCCGCCGCTCGCAAGCTCGAGGCCTACGACGTGTACTTCTTCGAGGAGGCATTGCATCCCATGGACGTGGACGGCTTTGCCGAGGTGACGGCGGCCACGTCGGTCCATATCGCGACGGGTGAAAGCCTGACCACGACCGAGGAGTTCGAGCCGTTCATCCGGCGGCGGGCCCTCGACATCGTCCAACCCGACGCGGCGCAGATGGGGATCACGCAGACAATCCAGGTGGCGCGCGACGCCGAGGCCGCGGGAATCATGTGCGTGCCGCACGGACCGTGGACGGTCTTCACCGTCACGTGCCACACGCAGATCCTGAGCGTGGCGGGGCTGGAACCCATGATCGAGTACCCGGCGCTGGTGAGCTATCGCGGTGAGGGCCTCGTCACGCAGCGAGCCACGGCGATGTCCAATTACGAGATAGTCGAGACACCGCCGAAACTGGTGGACGGGCACGTGGTGCTGCCGCAGGGTCCGGGCTTGGGCCTCGGCAACTTCGTACCGGAGGCCGTGGAGCGCTACCAGGCGTTTATGGAGGAGACGGCGCCGGCGTCTTGACCCAGCGGCCTTGATTTCGGGTGATTGGCTCGGCGGCCGATCCCCGCCGACTCGCGTACCATCGCATCCGACCACCGGCCTTCTTGAGGCGCCATGCGCATCGCCACCGGCACCATCGCCCACGAGTCCAGCACCTTCACGCCAATCCCGACGACCTACGAATCGTTCTCCGAAGGATCGGCCCTTGGAATTGTTCGGGGCCAGCAGATCCTGGATGCCCACCGCAACACCAACCGCGAGCCCGCCGGCTATCTGGACAGCGCCGAGGAGCACGGGTTCGAGCTCGTGGGATTGCTGTGGACCGCGACGCAGCCGTCAGGTCCGATCGAGGCGTCGGCGTGGCGCCGGCTGAAGGGCGAGTTCGTCGAGCGCTTGCAGGCCGCGATGCCGGTCGACGGGGGGCTCTTCGACCTGCACGGCGCGATGGTCGCGGAAGGCGTTGAGGACGCCGAAGGCGATTTGCTCGAGGCGGTCCGCGGGGTCATGGGACCCGACCGGCCGATCTTCGTGACGCTCGACCTGCACTGCAACATCACGCCGCAGATGGTCGAAATGGCCGACGTGATCATCCCGTGCGACAACTTTCCGCATACCGACCTGCGCGAGCGCGGGCGCGAGGCCGCCGACCTGATCGTGCGCACCCTGCGGGGCGAGATTCAGCCAACGATGGGTTGGACTCAGCTGCCGCAGCTCTGGGTCGCCGGCCAATTCACCGGGTTGGAGCCGTTCAAGTCCATCATTGGGCGGGCCCACGAGCTGGAGGCCCAACCGGGCATCCTCACGGTCTCGGTGGCGCCGGGGTTCATCTGGGCCGACATCGAGCACGCCGGGTCCTCGGTCATCGTCATCGCGGATGGCGACCAGGCGCTGGCCGACCGCGAGTCGCGCGCGCTCGGGGAGTGGGTGTTCGGGCAGCGTGAGTATTTCGACGCGCACATGGTGAGCTTCGACGAGGCTGTGAAGGCCGCGCATGCGATGAATAGCTGGCCGGCGGTGATCACCGACCCGCAGGACAACCCAGGCGCGGGAACTCCCGGCGACTCTACCGGCATGCTGCGGGCGTTTCTCGAGGCCCACCTCGAGAACGCGCTGCTGGCGTGCGTGTGGGACCCCGAAGTGGCGGCGGCTGCGACCGACGCCGGGGTGGGGGCGGAGTTGACCGTCGAGGTGGGCGGCAAGTCGATCGCCACGCAGGGCGCGCCGGTGCCCATCACGGCGACGGTGGAGCACCTGTGGGACGGCAGGTTCACGATCGAGGGCCCGATGCATGCCGGAATCTACGAGGACTACGGGCCGACGGCCGTGCTTCGCCAGGGCGGCGTGCACGTGGCCGTGATGACCGAGCGCAGCCAGATCTACGACCTGGAGCCGATTCGTCAGATGGGGTTCGACCCGGCCGCCCTGCGCTGGATCGGCCTCAAGTCCATCAATCACTTTCGGGCCGCGTTCTCGCGCGTGTCGGACAGCATTCACCGGGTCGAGTTTCCCAGCTGCCAGCCGCACGATGCCCGAAAGCTTCCCTACAGGCGCCTGCGACGGCCCATCTGGCCGCTGGATGAGGACGCGAGGCTTTAGCCAGCGGGCGATGAATGGCGATTCTCTCCGGAATCCGGGAATGCCATTCCGAAACGCAGTGAGGAGTCTAAGGACGCCGCGTTTGCTCCCCGCCCCTTAGATTTCTCGCTCCGCTCGAAATGACAGGTCGGGAGTCGGAACGAAGATCAGGAATTCCAGACCACCGTGAGCGGACGGCCCGCCGGTTGATCCGACATTCAGCCGTGCGCAGCCCTCCGCCATGTCAGTGTGATCCTAAGCCGAGTCCTCACGCAGGGGGGCATGCCCCACCTTCCCCTCGCGTCGGTCTCGCTCGATAAGGGCCGGATCGCGTTCGGCAGGGTCGCCGTAGCCGCCGCCACCCGAAGTTTGCATCGAGATCACGTCGCCGGCGGCCATCGGCATGTTGGACACCTTGTTTGGCAGCCGGCGCTCGTCGTCGGTCTCGGGGTTCAGCACGTAGCGACCCGAAACGCCGGGCTCGCCGCCAAGCATGCCGAGCGGGGCAAACTTGTAGTGGTCGCCGAGCAGGTTCAGCCGGGCGCCCTCGACGAGCACCCGGATGTCCCGCCGCAGGCCCAAGCCGCCCCGATACCTTCCCGCCCCGCCGGTGCCCGGCAGCAGCGAATAGTGCTCGACGCGCAGGCGCGGATTCGACTCGACGACCTCGATCGGCGTCGTGGCCAGGTTGTGGACGTGGGCGCTGTAGGCGTCCAATCCATCCGACGTCGGTCGGGCGCCCCAGCCTCCAACCTCGATTTCGAAATGGACCCAGGGCGCGCCGGTGTCGGGGTCGAAGCCGCCGATGTTGCAGATGTTGCTCGCGCCGTAGTAGCCGGCGGTGACCCGGTCGGGAATGGCCTGCGCCAGCGCCTGCATCATGGCATCGACGATCCGGTGGCAGGTGGTGACGCGGCTGGCCACCGGGGCCGGTGGACCGGCGTTGACCAGTGATCGCTGGGGCGCTCGCACCGTGATGGCACGGCGCCAAGCGTCGTTCTTTGGAATGTCCATGCCAATGGTCGCCATGGCGACGTACATGACGGAACTGCGCGTCATTTCCATCGTGGCGTTCACCGGTCCCGCGGGCTGCGGCGAGGTGCCGGCAAAGTCCACTTCCAGCGCGTCGCCGCGACGCGTGACGGTGGCCTCGATGCGCAGCGGATCGTCCGTGATGCCGTCGTCGTCCACGTGGTCGACGCCGCGGTAGGCGCCTTCGGGGATGATCGCCAAGCGCCGCCGCACCTGGCGTTCGGTGCTGTCGAGGATCTCGGCCATGGCGGCCCGGGCCGTGGCGGGGCCGAACTCGTCGGCCAGCGCATGCAGCGTCGCCTCTCCGAGTGAAGTGCAGGCCCACATGGCCGTCAGGTCGCCGCGCAGCTTCTCGGGTTCCCGCACGTTCAGTCCGATGAGTTGCAGCAGCTCTTCGTTGACTTCGCCGCCCCGAATGATCTTGCTGGGCGGAATGCGCAGGCCCTCGTGATAGATCTCGGTGGCGGAGGCCAGGTAACCGCCGGCTGCCCCGCCGCCCGTGTCCAACATGTGGCCGATGGCGCCGGCGAATCCGATCAGCTCGCCGCCGCTGAACGCCGGGCGAAACACGATGTAGTCCGGCAGGTGCTGGGCCTCGCAGGCGTACGGATCGTTGAGGAGCACGACGTCGCCGGGCTGCCAGTCGTAGCCGGTGCGGATGAGATATCTCATGGGCGCGGACATGGTCATCATCTGGAACGGAATCTGCGACGACTGGGCCACCATGCGGCCTTCGGCGTCGAAGATGGCGGTTGAGTAGTCCAGCACCTCGCGGATCACCGTCGAAAACGAGCTCTTCCAGAGCGTGACGGCCATTTGCTCCGCGCCAGCCACCAGCCGGTTGCGGATCAGCGCGAGCGTGATCGGATCGACGGCGCGGCTCATGCCGGTGGAATCTCCAGCACGATGTCGCCCGTCGCCCGCACGTGGGCCGACGCGGCGGGCGGCACCACCAGCGTCGTCTGGTCTTGGATGACCAGGGCCGGGCCTTCGATGTGGTCGTCCCGGCCGAGGCGTTCGCGCGCGTACACGGGCGCGTCGTGAATTTCCCCGGCCCAAATCATCGGCTGGACGCCGAGCCGGCGCCGGGCCAGCGGCTCCGCTGGGAGCGCAAGTTCAGTTGAGCCAGGCCGGACCGTCCGGGCCGTGATGCTGGCACGCAGCGTGACCCACTCGATCGCGGCGTCTTCGTCACGATGCCCGTGCAACCGCGCGTGCGCTCGGTGGAATTCGCGGCTCACCTGGCGCCGCAGGTCGCCGTCGAACGCCGCCGGCTCTTCGAGCCACACCGGAACTTCATATGCCTGGCCGGTGTAGCGGGCATCGACGCCGAGACGCGCGCTGATTGCCTTTTCCCTGAAGCCGGCATCGCGCAGCTCGCGCGCACCTTGGTCGCGCATTTCGGTGTAGCGTCGCTCCGCCTCGGCCAGATCAAGATCGGTTTCGGCGCTGAGCATGGCCGTGGAGAAGTCGCGGCGAGCTTCGGCCACGAGCAGGCCGCGAGCCGATTGCACCCCGGCCTCCGGCGGAATCACTACCCGGCTGCAGCCGAGTTCGCGTGCGAGGTCCGCCGCGTGCATGGGGCCGGCCCCGCCGAACGCCACCATCACGAATTCGCGCGGATCGTGACCGCGCGCCACGGAGACGAGCTCCAGCGCCCGCCCCATCTGCGCGCCGGCCAGCGTGACGATGCCCTCTGCCGCGCCCTCGACGCTCATCCCCAGCGGATCGGCGACGTGTTCGGCCACCGCCCGCCGCGCGGCGACAACGTCCAGCTGAATTTGGCCGCCGGCAAACCGATCGGGCCGCAGGCGACCGAGCACGGCGTTGGCGTCGGTGGTCGTGGGACGCGTGCCGCCGCGGCCGTAGCAGGCCGGCCCCGGCTCCGCGCCGGCGCTGGCCGGACCCACATAGAGCGAGCCGCCGGCATCAACGCCGGCGATCGAGCCGCCGCCGGTGCCGATCTCGACAAGGTCGATCACCGGGGTGCGAAGCGGATAGCCGGTGCCGAAGCCCCCGTGCAGTCCCCCGCCGATCTCGTAGTCGTTGTTGATGGTGACGTGACCATCGCGGATCAGCGTGGCCTTGGTGCTGGTGCCGCCCATGTCGAACGAGATGACGTTGGATACGCCCAGGCGTCGTCCGACCTCCGCGGCGGCGATCACCCCTGCCGCCGGTCCAGACTCGACGATCGAGGCCGGCTCGCGGGCGACCGTGGCGGCGGGGGCCATGCCGCCGCTCGATTGCATGACCGACAGCGGTGCGGCGATTCCGCGGGTCGTGAGCCGGGAGCCGATTTCCCGGATGTATGTCGCTACTCGCGGCAGAACCGCCGCGTGTACCGCCGCCGTGCTGAAGCGCTCATACTCGCGATACTCGCGGCACACGGCGTGGCTGGCGACCACCGGCAGATTCGTCTCGTCCGCGATGACGGCGGCGGCATCGCGCTCATGCCGCGGGTAGCCGTAGCTGTGCAGAAACGCCACCACGACCGCCTCCGCCCCCAGGTCCTTCAGTTGGCGGGCGGCGCGCACCACGTCGGCCACGTGGAGGGGCTCGATGATTGAGCCGTCGGCGCCGATGCGTTCGCGCACCTCCAGCCGCCGCTCGCGCGGGATCAAGGCTGGAGGCTTTTCCAAGAAGAGGTTGTAGAGGTCGCGCCGCTGGTGACGCCCGATCTCCAGCACGTCGCGAAATCCCTGGGTGGTCACCAGGCCCAGCCGTGCCGTGGTTCCCTCGAGCACGGCGTTGGTGGCGACGGTGGTGGCGTGGACGATCTCGCGGATCTCTTGCTCGCCGCCGGCGGTCTGCCAACGGTCGAGCACGTCCAGGAGACCCTCAGCCGGATTGGCCGGTGTGGTCAGGACCTTGGCCGACCAGGTGCGCCCGTCGTCCGCCACGGCAAACAGGTCCGTGAACGTGCCGCCGATGTCGATGCCAACGCGAGTCAATCCGCTGTCCGCCACGCTATGTCGCAGGGTGGGATTGTAGTCGCGACCCGCCTCCACGATGGCCGCCTATACTCGGCTCGGGCGCCCCCTGGAGACCGCTTGTGATCGAGGTCATCGAGTCCGGTCTCGTCTACCGCAGCCCGGAGTCGCAGTCGCCGCCGTTGCACACGTGGCACCCGACGGCCGTCTTGCTCGATTCCGGTGAGCTGGTGGCCGCCTTCGACATCGCCGAACATGCCGAGAGCTTGGAATATGCGACCTACATCGCCCGTTCGACCGATGAGGGGCGCACGTGGTCGGCGCCGGCCCGCATGTTTCACGACTCCGTTCAGGGCCGGGTGACCAGCTTCGCGCGCATTGCCTGCGTGGGGCCAGGCGAGCTGATCGCCACCGGCGCTCGGGCGCACCGCCGACCCGACGACGACAGCCTGGTGAACCGCGACACGTTGGGCTTTGTGCCGGTGGACCTGATCGTGCTGCGCAGCGCTGACGGCGGCAAGACGTGGAGCGGCCCGGAAACCATCGAGCCGCCGCTGGAAGGGCCTTCATTCGAGATTTGCCACGCGGTGATCGTGCTGCGCGACGGACGCTGGCTTTGGCCTACGGCCACTTGGAAAGGCTGGGACGGCGACGCGCCGAACGGCATGAAGGCCATCGCGCTGGTCTCGTTCGATCGGGGCTCGTCCTGGCCAACCTATCTGGACGTCCTGGATCAATATGACCGCCACGTTCTCTCTTGGGAACAGTCGATCGTGGAACTTCCAGACGCTCGGCTGCTACAGGTCGCGTGGGCATACGACGAGGTTTCGGGACACAGCGAACCGACGCCGTTCGTGATCTCGGTCGATGGCTGGAAATTCTCGGAGCCTCGGGCCACGGGCTTGCGAGGACAAACCACCAAGTTGCACGTATTGGCGGACGGCACGGTGCTGGCGCTTTACCGGCGCGACGACCGTCCTGGGCTATGGGCCCAGCGGGTCCGCATCGATGGCGAAACGTGGGTCAATTTGGAAGACCTGGCCGTCTGGCAAGGCGCGCCGTCGGGAATGGCCGGCAAGGGCGCCGGCGCGGATGAGCTGGTGGACCTGCAATTCGGTTTCCCACAGATGCTCTCGCTGCCAAACGGCGACGTGTTTGCCCTCTTCTGGTGCCAGGAAGACGGCATCCGCAACATCCGCTGGTTCCGCATTCGGGTCAGCTAGTCGCGGGATCGGAGTCGGCCTACGGCCATGGCCGCTCAGGCCAATCCAGGTGTTTCGCCCGTGCCGGAAACCGTGCGGTCAACCGTCACGCCAGGTGCACCACCGCGTGCTTCCATGCCGGGATCGTGATCTCGAACGCGCCGTCGCTGAGCGGAATCTCGGTCTTCGTGAGCAAGTTGCGCGCGGAGTCGGGGGCGCGCCTGGGGCGCACGGTGACAGTGGCAGTGGAGCGCTCGAGATTGAAGAGAAACGCCACGTCCCCTCCCTTGGCCGATCCGCGGACCACC
>DAOUHO010000167.1:0-19295 GCA_034428595.1 Chloroflexota bacterium
GCCTGGGCGGCGATCAACCAGCCGCTGCACCTGCCGCAGCGGCGCGCCCGTGCGCGGGCGTCCTAACGCCGCCACGCCGGGCTAATGCCCCGGAGAGCGCCGGCGGTGATCGCGGCCGGCGAGGGCATGGTCGAGCTGGCCGGTCCCAAGCCGCTGTCGCGCGCGGAATCGATCAAGCGCTCGAACTCCGGCGACGTGCTCAACGTGGCCGTGGCGCTGGGGCGGCTGGACCTGCCGTGCGCGATCCTCACCAAGGTCGGCGACGATCCGTTCGGGGACTATCTGCTCGAGGATTGGTCCAAGCTCGGAGTTGACCAGCGCTACGTCACGCGCGGCGGCGGGCCCACCGGCCTCTATGTCGCCGAGCACGCCGCCGACGCCAGCTACCAGATCTGGTACTGGCGGAAGGGCAGCGCGGCGTCGACCATCGCGCCCGCCGACGTGGACCGGGTGGACCTGGACGGCGTGCGACTGGTGCATTTGAGCGGCATCTCGCAGGCCATTTCGGCGTCGTCGCGGGCCGCGACGCGGCGCCTGGCGCAGCGCGCTCGCGAGCACGGCATCCTGGTCTCGCTGGACATCAACTTCCGTCCGCAACTGTGGTCGGGGGAGGACGCGGGCACGGCGATGCACGAGGTGCTGCCGGACGCGGATCTCGTGTTCTGCGGCGCGCCGGAGGAGTCGCTGGCCGTGGTGGGCGCCCGCGAGCCCGAGGATGCGGCGCGGTATTTCCTCGACCGCGGAGCGGAGCTTGCGGCCATCACCATGGCCGGGGACGGGGCATTCGCGGCCAACGCCGACGAATCCGTGCGGTTGCCGCACGTGGCGCGGCGCGTTCAGGGGCCCCAGGGCGCCGGCGACGCGTTCGTCGGCGGATTCCTGGCGGGGCGACTGGCGGGCGCGGGCCTTGCGACCTGCACGCGCTTCGGGACCCTGGTCGCCGGCCTGAAAGTCGAAAAACCGGGACCGCTGCACGGCCTGCCCCAGCGCGCCGAGATCGTGACGCGCGCCGCCGAGTTGGGGTGGGACGACGTGCTGCGGACGCTCAATGTGTTGGAATCAGGCTCTGGCCGCAACGCATCGGAGGTGACGGGATGATCGTGGTGACCACATTTGAGATTTCGGGCCGGGAAATCACCGAGACCCTCGGGATCGTGCAGGGGAACAGCGTGCGGGCGCGCGGCATCGGCCGCGACCTCATGGCCGGGCTCCGCAGCATCAAGGGCGGCGAGGTGCGCGAGTATGCCGAGCTGCTGGCGCAGGCCCGGCGGGAGGCGGTGGAGCGCATGGTCGCCCACGCCGAGTCGCTGGGCGCCGACGCCGTCGTCGCCACGCGCTACAACGCCGCCGACGTGATGCAGGGCGTGGCCGAGCTGCTGGCCTACGGCACCGCCGTCCGCACCGCGGCCAAGGACTAGCCCGCCGGCAGCTCAGGCTCGGGCGGCCAACTCGGCTCGGGCGCGTCGCCGCTGCGCTCGTATGCCAGCGCGATGCGCACGGCCGTCCGCTCACGGTACTTGGGGGCGACGATTTGCAGGCCCACCGGCATGCCGTCGGAGCCGCGGCCGCAGGGGAGGCACACCACCGGCTCGTGCGTGCCGTTGAAGCACCGCGTGAAGCGACCCATCCAGGTGAAGTCGGTGAGCGCCTGGGCGATCGGCACGGGTGAGCGCGGCAGAGCGGGTGTGACCAGCGCGTCCACCTGGCTGGCAGCGCGCCGGTAGTCGGCCAGCGCGTCGTCGCGCATGGCCCGCAAGCGTCCCAGCGTCACCGCGGAGTCTCGGGGGTCCAGCTGCAGGACCTCCAGGCCGGCCGCCAGGCGCTCGCGCACGGCTTCGCCGACCCGGGTCAGGTCACCGCCCGTCGCCGCCGATATCGAGGCGTGGGCTTCGAGAATCATGATGCCCCAATGGGACTCGATCACCTGCGGCAGCGACGACAGCTCGACCGCCACCAGCTCGGCGCCCAGCCGGGCCAGCGCGTCGATGGCGCTGCGCACGATGCGCTCGATCTCGGGGTCGATCTCCTCGAAGAAATAGCTCGACGGGACGCCGAGGCGCAGGCCGTCGAGGCCGGCGTCCGCGTCGGGCACGAGGCGCGTGACGCGGTTGGCTTCGCCGATGCCCGCCTCGTCGTCCGGATCCACCATGGCGCGCAGCATCAGCGCCGCGTCCAGGGTGGTGCGGGCCATGGGTCCCGGCGTATCGAAGGTCGGCGCCAGCTGCCGCACGCCGTCGAGACTCACGCGGCCGTAGGTGGGCTTGATGCCAACCACGCCGCAGGCGGCGGCGGGAATGCGAATGGAGCCGCCGGTGTCCGATCCCAGCGCGGCGAACATCATGCCGGCCGCCACCGCGATGCCGGACCCGCTGCTCGAGCCGCCGCTGGCCCGCGACGTGTTCCACGGGTTGAGGCCCGGTCCGAACTGGGAGATCGCGCCGGTCGGGTGCAGGGCCATCTCGTCGCAGTTCAGCTTGGCGATGACCACCGCGCCGGCGCGCTTGAGCTGGCGAACCAGGGTGCTGTCCTGTTCGGCGATATGGCCGTCGAAGACGTGGGAGCCAACCGTGGTCGGCGCGCCGGCCACGTCGGCCAGGTCCTTGATGCCGATCGGGACGCCGTGCAGCGGCCCGCGATGCGTCCCGCCCACGATCTCGCGTTCCGCCTGTCGCGCGGCCTCCAGCGCCTGGTCCCCCAGGATCGTGGTGGTGGCGTTGAGCGCCGGCCCCAGCCGCTCGGTGCGCGCCAGGCAGGCGCGGGTCACCTCAACCGGGCTGACCTCGCCGCTGGCCATGCGCTCGCCGATCTCGACCAGGGTGAAGCGCCACAGCTCGGTGGCGTCAGCCACTTGCGTCGTCCCAACCGAGCCAGTCGACGTCAGGCGTCGCCCGCTCGCGCGTATCCGGGGGCGCGTTGGGCGACGGATAGCCGAGATAGATGAAGCCGACCAGGCGGTCGGTGTCGCCAAGGCCAAGCGCCTTCCGCGTGGCGACGAATTCGCACATGGCGCCGGTGCGCCACTTGGCGCCCAGGCCTTCGGCGTGGGCCGCCAGCAGCATGTTCTGCACCGCGCAGCAGCAGGCGGCGTAGTCCTCCAGGTCCATCACCGGGTCGTCGGCGCGCGGGTGGCTGACAACGATGACGACGGGCGCGCGCATGAGCTTGGCGCGGGCGCCCTTGATTTCGCCGGCGGCTACCGGATCGTTGGCGTCAAGCTCATCGCGCAAGCCGTCGCTGATGGCCTCGCCGACCGTCCGGCGCGCATCGCCGGCGAGCACGTGGAACCGCCAGGGTTCGGTCATGCGATGGTTGGGCGCCCACACGGCCGCGTCGATCAGCCGTTGGATGGCGGCCTGCGACGGCACGTCGGACGTCAGGGCGTTGATGCTGCGGCGATCACGCAGCGCCGTAAGAGTATCCACGGCACCTCGAATGCTTGGGGCTGGCCGTCACGGGGTCATGGTATCCATTCACACCGCGCTGGTGCGCGGCGGCGGTACGCTGGGGCGGCACTCTGGGGATGTGCCCTGAGGCGAGGCGACGCGCAATGCACATCGGCGTCCTCACCGGCGGCGGCGACTGTCCGGGGCTCAACGCCGCCATTCGCGGCGTGGTGCGTCAGGCGGCGCGCCAGGGCTGGACCGTGCTCGGCTTTCGCGACGGCTGGGCCGGCGTGCTCGCGGGAGAGGCCGAGCCGCTGACGATCGAGGCCACGGACCCCATGCTGGCCGAGGGCGGCACCATGCTCGGCTCGTCGCGCACGAATCCGCTGCGCGACCCCGAGTCGTTCGCCAAGGCCCGCGCGGTGTTCGACGACCGCAAGCTGCACGGGCTGGTAGTCATCGGCGGGGATGACACGCTGTCCGTCGCCGGCGCCATGGCCGCCGAGGGCGACGCCGTCGTGGGCATTCCCAAGACGATCGACAACGACGTCCCGGAAACCGACGTGTGCATCGGCTTTGACACCGCCGTCACCACGGTTTCCAACGCCGTGGGACGGGTGCGGACCACGGCTGTCTCGCATCGGCGGGTGGTGCTGGTGGAGACCATGGGCCGGGACGCCGGCTGGCTGGCGGCGGAGGGCGGCTTGGCCGGTCGGGCCGACTACATCGCGGTGCCCGAGCGACCCATCGAGGTCGGGACTCTGGTGTCGCACGTGGAGCGTCGCGCCGCCCGCGGTCTGCTCTTCAGCGTGATCGTGATGGCCGAGGGCGCCGAGATCGTGGACCTGGAGGTCGACCCGGCTGCGGTCCACGCCTCGGACGAGTTCGGCCACGTGCAGCTCTCGGCGCGCGGCCTGGGATACGCGGCCGCCGCCGCGCTGGAGCACGCCCTGGGGCGCAGCGTTCCCGCGGTGGTCCTGGGCTATACGCAGCGCGGCGGACCGCCCACGCCGTTTGACCGCGTGCTGGGCACGCGCTGCGGGGCCGCGGCGGTGGACTACCTGGCGTCCGGCGACCACGGCATGCTCACCGCCCTGCAGCGCAACCGCATCGTGCCGGTGCCCCTGGCCGACGTGGCCGGGCGCACGCGCCGGCTGGACGCGAGCTACCTGGCGTTGCTGGATTTGTTCGACTAGCGCGACGAAGCGGTCGGGCGGGAGTGACACAGCCCGGTGGCCCAGGCTGCGTGCAGCCTGGGAATACGCCTCGTTGCATGATTTCGTATCTCGGCGCGGCGCGTGCGAGAATCTCTAACCATTTCGGCTCGGCAGAGCCCATAGTCCGAACGCCCGTGCGTCGCCGGCGAGCTGTCCCAGCCGGCGGATCCGCCGCAGCGGGCGCGGCTCCGAATGCCATGACTGTCGAAACTCCCTCGATCGAGGACACCTACCGCGACCTTCGGTCCAAGCTTGCCGATGTGGTGCCGGAGCCGGAACTGGCGATCAAGGCCGAGTTGGCCTACCGCATCAATCGGCTCAAGCGCGAGCGCGGCGCCGTGATCCTGGGCCACAACTACATGGAGCCGGCGCTATTCCACTCCGTGTGCGACTACACCGGGGACTCGCTGGAGCTCAGCCGTATCGCGGCCACCACCGAGGCGGACCCGATCGTCTTTTGCGGCGTCCGGTTCATGGCCGAGACGGCCAAGATCCTCAACCCCGATCGCACGGTGCTGCTTCCCGCGCAGCGCGCCGGGTGCTCGCTGGCGGCCTCCATCACGGCGGCGGACGTGCGCGAGCTGCGCCGCCGCTATCCGGGAACGCCGGTGGTGACCTACGTGAATACCTACGCCGACGTGAAGGCGGAGTCCGACGTCTGCTGCACCTCCAGCAACGCGGCGCAGGTGGTGGAGTCGCTGGACTCAGAGCAGGTGATCTTCCTGCCCGACGAATACCTGGCCCGCAACGTGGCCGCATCCTCGTCCAAGCAAATCGTGTTTCCCAGCGCGCAGCCGGTGCCCCAGGAACGCCGCGCGGCGGACGAATCAAACGGCCTGCGCTACGAGATCGTGGGCTGGCACGGGCGGTGCGAGGTCCACGAGCAGTTCACGGTGCAGGACATTCGCGACGTGCGGGCGCAGTTTCCGGACGTGGTGGTGCTGGCGCACCCCGAGTGCAGCCCCGAGGTCGTGGCGGCGTCAGACTTCTCGGGCTCGACCGGCGCCATGACCCGTTACGTGACCGAGACCGACGCGCCGCGCTACCTGCTGCTGACCGAGTGCAGCATGGGCGACAACATCGCCGCCGAAGCGCACGACAAGGAAATGGTTCGCCTCTGCTCGGTGCGCTGCCCGCACATGAACGAGATCACGCTCGAGGAAGTGCTGGCGTCGCTGCGCGAGAACCGCTACCAGATCGAGGTGGAGCCTCGCGTGCGCGCGCGCGCCCGGCGGGCGATCGAGCGCATGCTGGAGATCACCTGAGGCTGTAGGCGCCTGAGCTGGCCGCACAGTTCACCCTGTCGGCCCGTCGTCGCAGTCCCTAGTCGTTGCTGACCGTCACTTCACCTGTGCGGCCGTCGTAACGCAGCAAGAAGTGTTGCAGGAACGTACGGCCGAGAAGCGCCTGGTGGGGTTGTCCGCCAGTCGAAAGATGAACGCCCGCGAACCGCCCATAGATCGTGTACGGCAGGACCGGTACATGGATTTGCGCGACATGCACATTGAATTCGCTCGGCCCGCTGACGCCACTCATCAGCCTCCGATCAACAATCGGCAGGCCCAACCGAAGAGCCAGGCCAGAGTCGATACAACTCTCAACGGCTCCAGTGTCAACTAGTGCCGAATACACCGAGGATTCCAGAGACGGCGGCGGTCCGTCTGGGCGGAAGGATGCATCGAAGCCAATATGAACACCGAGTGTCGGTCCGGAATCGAGCAGGAAATCTGGACGACTAGGAAACCCGCAACTAGCTGTCGGCATTGACCGGGTGATAGAGAACCGACGCCGGCAGCGTTAGCGGCGGCTCGCCAATCCGGCGAAGCAAGAACGGTCCGCGCCCAAAGTTCCGCACGGCGATATCAGCTGCTTCCTGAAAGTCGTCGTAGGTCCCAAATACCGCTTCATCGTGAACAATGACCCACTGGCCGAAGTGATCGGCTTCGAGTACATCTCGCATGCGCTCATAGGCGGCAATCTCCTGGGACAGCTTGGCCACTGACTCTCCCCTCACACTCCGAGCGACATTCTTGCTAGACCGTCCGCGGGGCGCGGGAAACTATGTCAAGGATAGGCAACTGTCAATTTCCGGACCGCCGCCAGATAGGCTCGCTCGCCAGCCGTGAGATCGGCGTTGGCAAGCCGCCTGACCGTGAAACGGTTCTGGCAGAAGTTCCTTAGCTCGCCAGGTACTCGCGCAGCGGACGTGCCGCCTGCGAGCGCTGGAGCTTGCGCAGGGCCTCCACCTGAAGCTGGCGGATGCGCTCGCGGGTGAGCCCGAAGTGGGCGCCGATTTCGTCGAGCGTCCATGGCTCGTTGCCGTCCAGGCCGAAGCGCAGCGTCAGAATGGTGCGCTCACGGTCTGGCAGGATGGCGAGGGCGCGGTCGACGTCGTCGCTGAGCGACTCCACCAGCAGGCGCGCGTCCGGCGTCTCGGGCTCGGGATCCTCCACAAAGTCCGACAGCGGCTCCTCGCCGTCTTCGCCCACGGGCTGCTCCAGCGACATGAGTGAACGTCCGGCGCGCACGATCTCAACGATGCGATTGGGATCGAGCTTCAGCACGTCGCCCAGCTCCTCGGCCGTGGGGTTGCGCTCCAGCTGCGTGGCCAGGTCCGGCGCGACGCGGCGGATCTTGCGCAGCGTCTCGACGACGTGGACCGGCAAGCGCACGGTGCGGGAGTCGTTGGACAGCGAGCGCGTGATCGCCTGTCGAATCCACCACGTGGCGTAGGTGCTGAACTTGAAGCCGCGGCGCCAGTCGAAGCGCTCGACGGCCTGCATCAGGCCCAGATTGCCCTCTTGGATTAGGTCGAGCAGCGGGAGGCCGCCGGTGGCGTAGCGCTTGGCCACGTTGACGACCAGGCGCAAGTTCGCGCGGGTCAGGTGGGTGCGGGCTGCGTCGTCGCCGGCCTCGACGCGCTTGGCCAGCGCCACTTCCTCGGCGGCCGTGAGCAGCGGCACCCGGTTGATCTCGTTGAGATACAGGCGCAGCGTGTCTTCGATTGAGGCGCCGACGCCGGGTTGGGGCACGGGGCTCGGCTCGGACGCCCAACCCCCACTGCCGCCCGGCGACGCCTCGTCGCTGGCCGTGCTGTCGCGCGGCTCGAGCTGAGAGAGAGCATCTTCCCAAGCACTCGGGGCGGGAGAGGCCGTCACGTCAGTCGCGGGTGCCACCGGAGGTTCCTCGGTTCACGGCAGGTGTCCGCGAAGGTGCGAACACCGGTGATTTCACAAGGGCATTTTACATGTTTTTACAGATTATTCTGCACAAACTGTGCAAATCCTCACCTTCGGGTCGTGAATTTCGGTTGTTTGTCCCCTAGCGGCGGTGGTAGCTTCGATTGACGCCACTACACCCTTGGGGCCTGCCATTTGCGCACGGTGAGCCCCCGCGACGAGATTCTGCGGGCACTAAAGGTCGGCGGGGCCATGTTTGCGCCCGATATCGCCGACTGCGTGGGTACCGGCACGTCCGCCGTCCGACCGCACCTGGAGAGCCTGACGGCCGACGGCCTGGTGACGGCGAATCCCGTGCGCGGGCGGCCCGGTCGGCCCCGCTATCGCTATCACCTGACGCCCAAGGGCCACGAGACCTTCGAGCGCACCTACGACGACCTCGCCTCCTGCATGGTGGACGCGGTGCTGGAGTTGGGCGGCGAGTCCCTGCTGCACGCCGTGTTGGAACGGCACGAACGACGGCAACTCGACAAGTACATCCCCCGCGTCCGCGGCCTGCCGTTCGATCTCCGCGTGCACGAGGTGGCGCGCATCCTGGACGAGTGCGGCTATATGGTCGAGCTCGAGACCACGGACGACGGCTACCGCCTGCGCGAGCACAATTGCCCGGTCTCACGCGTGGCCGAGGGCTGCACCGCCGCCTGCGAATCCGAATTGCGCTTCATCCGCAAGCTGGTGCAGGCCGACGTCGAGCAGTTGGTGGTTTCGCCAAAGGGCGACCAGGCATGCTGCTATGCCATCCGCCGATGAGGACGGCCGCCGCGGCCTAGACGGCGCCGGGCGCATCTATCTCGACCACGCGGCGACCACGCCGGTTGATCCCGACGTGCTGGCCGCCATGCTGCCCTACCTGTCGGCGCACGCGGGCAACGCCAGCAGCTTGTATCTGGAGGGCCGCGAGGCGCGCGCCGCGCTCGACGACGCCCGCGAGGCTGTGGCCGATGTGCTGGCCTGCGACGCGGCGGAGGTCGTCTTCACCGGCAGCGGCAGCGAGGCCGCCAACCTGGCGATCCGGGGCGTGGCCTGGCGTGCGCACGGGGAAGGACGACGCCACCTGGTGACGACCACCGTGGAGCACCACGCGGTGCTGCACACGGTGCAGCAGCTCGAGCGGCGGCATGGATTCACGGCCACCTACGTGCCGGTGGACGGCGATGGACGCGTCGATCCCGCCGACGTGCTGGCCGCGGTGCGCGACGACACGGCGCTGGTGTCGGTGATGTATGCGAACAACGAGGTGGGCACGGTGCAGCCCGTGGCCGAGATCGCCGCGGCGCTGGCGGACCACCCGGCCCTGCTGCACACCGATGCCGTGCAGGCCGCCGGAAGCCTGAGCCTGGCCACGCCGGATCTGGGCGTGGACCTGCTCTCGCTGGCGGCGCACAAGGTGTATGGACCCAAGGGCGTGGGCGCCCTGTACGTGCGGCGCGGGGTGCGGCTGGCGCCGCAGATCGTCGGGGGCGCGCAGGAGCGGAACCGCCGCGCCGGGACCGAGAACGTGGCGGGCGCCGTGGGCTTTGCGACGGCGCTCACCCGGGCGGATGTCGAACGCGCGACGAGCAACGCCGCGAACGCCCGGCTCACCGGCGTTCTCATCGAGGGCTCTACGGAAATACCGCAGGTGCGCTTGACCGGGCCGGCGGAGCGCCGTCTGCCGAATTCCGCCAGCTTCGTGATCGCGGGCGTGGACAGCGAGGCGCTGCTGCTGCGGCTGGACGCGGCGGGGATCGCGGCCTCCAGCGGATCCGCCTGCACCTCGGCCTCGCTGGAGCCGTCCCACGTGCTGCTGGCCATGGGCATCCCGGCGGACATCGCGCGCAGCAGCCTGCGGCTCACGACGGGACGCTCGAACACCGAGGCCCAGATGCGGCAGGCCGTGGCCATCATTGGCGAGGCAGTGGCGCAGCTGCGGCGCAAAGCCGATTCCACCGCCGCGGTTTCGATGGCGTAGACTTCCGATGCGACAAGGTTCCGGGAGACGCGCGGGATGATGGATTCGCTGCCGATGGCCGCCGCCGCGCCCGTGCTGGCGATCACCGAGTCGGCGGCCGCGCAGTTCGAGCGCATGCGTGCCAAGCGCAACAAGCCCCAGGCCGTGCTGCGGGTCCGCGTGGTTCCCGATTCAGGCTGCGGCGACTTTCGCTACGCCATGGGGATTGAGCCCGGCCCGCGCGATGGCGACATGTCCATCGACGCGCACGGCATCACCGTGATCGTGGACCCCGCCAGCGTCGGACTGCTGCGCGGCTCGACGCTCGACTACAGCGAGGCGCTGATCGACGGCGGCTTCAAGCTGCGCAATCCCAACGCGGGCAGCGCCTGCGGCTGCGGCCAATCGTTCACCACCAGCGGTCGGGCCGTCACCAGCGAGCACAAGCGCGGAGCGCTCTCGGTCTAAGGGTCGCCTCCGCAGCGACTCGACCGCCAATTCGCCCTTCACCTTGACCGGCGTCCGAGCCTCGCGGAATATATAGCTAACCCCCCCAGTCATTTCGATGGCTGGGATAGAGGCTGCCTACGGGTGGCCTCTCTTTATTCTGGTCTATGCACGCCAACGTCTATATCGACGCGTTCAATCTCTACTACCGCGCCCTACGGCGCACGGCGTATCGATGGCTGGATCTTCGAGCCCTAGCGCTGGAGCTCTTGGGCTCAGCATTCGAACTCCACCACATCCGCTACTTCACTGCACCCATCAAGGCTCAGTCGAGAGATCCGCAAAAGCACATCCGTCAGCAGACCTACTTCCGGGCACTCCGGACCCTGCCAGCGCTCAGCATCCACGAGGGCCATTTCTTGTCGAATCCGGTGCTGATGCCTCGAGCCGAGCCTCAGCGAGGCGAGACGCCATTAGTGAGGGTCATCCGGACGGAGGAGAAGGGCTCGGATGCGAATCTGGCTGCCTATCTGACGCGTGACGCGGCAAAGCGCGATGGCCAGGCGGCATTTGTCATCACGGGCGACTCCGACTTCGCGGGAGTCATCCGAATGGTGCGCCAAGACTTCAATTTCCCGGTGCACATCGTTGATCCTACCGGCAGCGTGAGCCGTCGGTTGCGAAAGGCCGCCACCAGCTATCAGCTGTTGGATCGCGCGCTGCTCCCCGACTGCCAGTTCCCCGCGACGATTTCGGACGCCAAAGGAAAGATCACGCGGCCGCCGAAGTGGGCTTGACCGAATTCACCCAAATTTTCAATTACGCACTCCACGACCGGCAGGCCCGTTTGGGTGCTCCACTACCGTCGGTCTTGACCCCGGCGCATTGCGCGGTACTATCAGAGAGCGCACGGAATTCGTGCGCAGCCAGGTCAATGCTGACCTGGGGCATTCCCGCGAGGAAGGGGGAAGGCATGACCCACTACGTTGGTCCACGAGCGACCATCTCTGCCCGCTCGGGTGAGCACATTTGCCCGCGTTGCGTCGGCCGTGGATTTCGCCGCTACGACGGAGGCGGGCGTCCACTGGCGCGCGCAAGCTACGCCGGCGCTACGTTCTGGCGCTCATGCTCCCAATGTCACGGCACGGGTCACGTGCCGGAGGGTGTGACGTCGCTCGCGGCGTAGCGCTCGAATCGCGGTGATCCACGAGCGCTCCGGCTTCGGCCGGAGCGCTCGTTTCACATGCAGGGCTTGGGGCTAGAGCGAGATTCCGCCGTCGATCACCAGCACCTCGCCGGTGGTGAAGGTGGATTGCAGCAGGTGGATCACCGACTCGGCGATGTCCTCGGCGACGGCGGCGCGCCGCAGGGGCGTCTGCTCCACCGCCGCGTCCAGAAACTCGCGCCGGTCGTCGACCCAGCGGGTGTCGATGATCCCCGGCGCCACGGTATTCACGCGCACTTCGGGCGCCAGCGCCCGCGCCAGCGACCGGGTCATGGTGTTGAGCGCGCCCTTGGACGCGGCGTAGGGAATCGAGCTGCCGGCGCCGGTGATGCCCGCCACCGACGACACGTTGACCACGGCGCCCGCGCCGGCGGCGCGCATGTGCGGCACGCAGGCGCGCGTGGCGTAGAACGCGCCGAACAGATTCACGCCCATCACGCGCTGCCAGGCGGCCTCGGTGAGCCCGTCGAGATCCGGGTGCGCCACGAACACCGTCGTGCCGGCGCTGTTCACCAGGTAGTCGACGCGGCCCAGCGCCGCCGCGGCCTGCTCGACCATGGCGACGACGGAGGCGTTCGACGCCACGTCGGCCTGCAGCGCCACCGCCTCGACTCCTTCGGCCTCGCAGTCGCGGGCGGTGGCGGCGGCCTCGTCGGCGGAACGCGAGTAGTTGACGGCGACGCTCACGCCCAGCCGCGCCAGGCCGAGCGCGGTGGCGCGACCCACGCCCGTCCCGCCGCCGGTGATTACTGCCGCTCGACCCTCAATCGACATGCGCTCCTCCTGCTTGCCGGCCTGTAAAGGCGCTATTGTGGCACCGCTCTCCGTGGCATCGGGATCGCGCCGCCGACATGGAATCCATCCACACGCTCAAGACGGGCGAGCGGCTCGACGTCACTACCCTGGGACCGGGCGAGGGCCGCGGCGACACCGCCGCGAACCGCGAGCTGTGGTGGTTCATCGTGCAGCCCTTCGACCCGTGGACGTCGCCCGGTGAAAACGAGCTCGTCGCGCGCGCCCTCCGCGGCGCGGCCGACGACTCGCTGCACGACGTCCTGATCGTCGGGCGCATCGACGGCGAAATCGTGGGCACGGTGTGGCACGGCGCCAGCCGCAACACGCGCGAGGTCGGCGGCTACGGCTTCGTGCGCACCGACCCGGCCCATCGCGGCAAGGGCATTGCCCAAACCCTCACCCGGCTGTCGGTCGAGCGCTTCTGGGCGGACGGCGGCCTGGTGATCTACCTGGGCACGGTGGCGCCCGACGCGGCCCACGTCTACGAGAAGCACGGCTACCGCCGCTACAACGGCATCGCCATGCGCGCGCTGCGGCCCGGCAGCGACCCGGAGACGTTTGACGACGACTACTTCGCGCACGACGGCTCGGCGCCGCTGGCGCGCGACGCGGGCTTCGGCGATATCGGCGCCTACCCGGCGCTCATGCTGTCGCCCGAGCCGCGGGATTGGCGCATCCGTGACTTCACCGAGGCCATCTTCTACGACCCGCCGGAGGTCCAGTCGGGATCGTGCCTGCGGCCGTTCGTCAGCTCCATGCTGCGGCGGGAGACGCACCCAGCGAACCGTTTCAAGGTGCTGGTGACCCGCCGCGACCGCATCGTGGCCGCCGCTGGCCTCTTCACCGCCACGGCCGCGCCGCTGGACGGCAGCGCGACCCTCGAAGTGCTGTGCCACCCGGCCTACAGCGGGGAGCTCTCCTCGTTTCTGGGCGCGGTGCTGGCGGAAGGCCGCGAGGCCGGCGTGCGCACCGTGCGCGCCTACGCTTCGGGCGAGAGCCGCGGCGCCGCGCTGGCCGCCGTGGGCTTCTCGACCGAGTCCACCCTTTCCCGTCACCTGCAGTGCGGCGACCGCGCCGTCGACGTGACGGTGCTGCGGCGCAACCTGGCGTAGCGCCGGCAGCGGTTGCGATGAAGTTTCACGCCGTCGGTGACGAGAGCATCCTGCCGCCGCCCGGCCGCTTGGTCACGGTGACGGTGGATTGGGCGGAAGTGGTGATCGCCAACGTCGACGGGGAATACCACGCCATCCAGGGCATCTGCGAGCACGCGGGCGGCGCCCTGGGGATGGGCTACCTGGTGGGCTGCCAGCTCACCTGTCCCCTCCACGGCTGGACCTACGACGTGACGGACGGATGGCTCGTCACGCCCCCGCTGGGCCAGCGCGCGGAGACCTACGTCGTGCGCGTGCGCGACGGCCAGGTCGAGGTGGCGGAGCGGGAGGAGAGCTAGTCGGGCCGGGACGCGCGCGTCAGGCGGATTTGAACTGGAATGCCGTTGAGCGTGTGGGTGGCCTCGGCGGCATCGGGCGGAGGATCGCCGTTGTTGACCGCGAGGGCTAGGACTTCGCCAGCAATTTCGGCCTTGTGCACTGCAACGGCTTCCTCAATACCCCTAGCGGCATCGGCGTAGGTCTGAGCCAGCGTGTTTGCGACCTTCGCTTGCCGCTCGGCAAGAGCCTGAGCCGCGGCAGTGATCTTTTCAGTCTGCTGTGCCTGCCGCTCGGCAAGAGCTTGGGCCGCGGAGTTGATCATGTCGGACTGCTGCTCGGCGAGGGCCTCAAGTGCAGGGGCGATGTCGGGCAGGACCGGCGCCTTGGTGAGAGCCTGGGCCGCGGAGTTGATCATGTCGGACTGCTGCTTGGCAACGGCCTCAAGTGCAGGGGCGATGTCGGGCAGGACCGGCGGCTTGGCGAGGGCCTGGGCCGCGGAGTTGATCATGTCCGATTGCTGCTTGGCAATGGCCTCAAGTGCAGGGGCGATGTCGGGGAGGACCGGCAGCTTGGTAAGAGCCTGAGCCATGGCGGTGGCGGCCTCAGTCTGTTGCTTGGTAAGGGACTGAAGCGCAGAGGCCATGACCGAAGGAGACGCCTGCTTGGCAAGCTGTTCGGCCATGATTGTCGCGATCTCGGCCAGCCGTGCGGCTGGGGCTTGGAGTGAGTTGTCGCCACGAAGCCAAAGCCCCCCAATTCGATCTGGGACGTCGAGGCCGGCGTTGCGGCGGAGGCTCTGCGTGGCGTGCACCAGCTCGCGCTCCACACCCTCGCGGGCCAGCGCGTCGTCGATGTCCGTCGTGACGGCCACGATCACACCGTCCTGCTCGGCGACGCCGAAGCCCTCGCGCGGCGTGCGCCGCACGTTCACGTCGTCCGGAGCAAGGAGCTCGACGACGCCGTCCACGTTGACCGTCAGGTGGTCATGTTCATCCAGCTGGCGGACGGCGTCCGCCGCGTCGCGCGCGGCCAGCGCGGCGGCGACCTGCTTCACGCGCGGGCCGAAGCGCGGGCCCAGCCGCCGGTAGTTGGGCTGGATCTGAAACTCGACGAGCTCGTGCTCGGACGCCATGCGCTCCAGCGTCTTGACGTTCAGCTCGTCGAGGACGTGGGTCTCGAGCGCCTGCACCGCGTCCCAGGCCGCGTCGTCGGGGACCTGGATCAGCGCCGACCGCAGCGGCTGGCGCAGCTTGACGTTGGCGGCGTTGCGCGCGGCCCGTCCGGCGCGCACCACCCGCTGCACTTCGGCCATGGCGGCGTCCAGCCCCGGGTCGCGCCGGTCGTCGCGGGCCTGCGGCCAGTCGGTCAGGTGCACGCTCTCGGGCGCGTTCGGGTCCACGCCGCGCACCAGGTTCTGATAGATGTCCTCGGTCCAGAAGGGCATCACCGGCGCCTGCAGGCGCACCAGCGTGGTGAGGACCTCGTAGAGCGTCTGATAGGCGGCGCGCTTGTCGACATCGTCCTCGGATTTCCAATAGCGCCGCCGCCCGCGCCGCACGTACCAGTTCGAGACGTCCTCGATGAACCGCCGCGCAGCCCGCACGCCGCGGTGCACGTGGAAGGTGTCGAGGGCCTCGGTCATGGTGTCGATCAGCGTCTGCAATTGCGACAGCACCCAGCGGTCCAGGTCGGCGCGCTCGGCCAGCGGCACTTGCGGCTGCGTCGGATCGAACTCGTCCAGGCGGGCGTAGGTGATGAAGAACGCGTAGACGTTCCACAGGGTCAGCATGCGCCGCTTGACCTCGCCCGCCGGGCCGTAGCCGAAGTTGATGTTGTAGAGCGGGTTCTGGCCGGCGTAGAGCCAGCGCATGACGTCCGCGCCCATGCGCTCGGCGGCCTCGCCGAACTCGATGGCGTTGCCCCAGCTCTTGTGCATGGCGCGGCCGGTCTCGTCGTTCAGCTTCTCGTAGACGAAGACGGCCCGATAGGGCGAGCGGTTCTCCAGGGTCACGCTCATGAAGAGCATGGAGTAGAACCACAGCCGGATCTGCTCGCGCATCTCGGTGATGAAATCGGCGGGATACCAGCGCTGGAACTCCTCGCTGCCTTCCAGGTAGCCGAGGGTGGAAAACGGCACGATGCCGGCGTCCAGCCAGGCGTCGCCGACGGCGTCGATGCGGCGCACGGGCGCCTCGCAGCCCTCGCAGCGGATGACCACGTCGTCGATCCAGGGACGGTGCAGCTCGCGCAGCTGGTCCAGGCCGGAAACCGCCCGCTCCTCCAGTTGGGCCTTGGAGCCGATGACGGTGAGATGGCCGCAGGCCGAGCAGGGATAGAACGGCAGCGGCAGGCCCCAATAGCGGCGCCGCGAGATGTTCCAGTCGCCCATGTTGCGCAGCCAGTCGGCCATGCGCGCGCCGGCGTAGTCGGGCACCCAATGCACCGTGGCGGCGGCGTCCAGCATCGGCTGACGCACCTCGTCGGCGCGGATGAACCACTCGTCGTCCACGCGGAAGACCAGCTCTTCCTGGCAGCGCCAGCAGTGGGGATAGCGGTGCTCGAAGCGGTGCGCCCGGTAGAGCAGCCCGCGTCCCCGCAGGTCGTCGATGACGTCGTCCGCGACCCGGCGTGCGTCGCGTCCCGTGAGCCGGTCGTAGCCGTCCACGTAGACGCCGTTTTCGTCGATGGGCACGAGCACCGGCAGGTCAAGCTCCTGGCTGAGGCGGAAGTCGTCCTCACCGGCGCCGGGGGCGATGTGCACGATGCCGGTGCCCTCGTCGGCGCCCACGTCCTTCCAGGGAATGACGCGGTGCTCGGTGCCGGCGACGGCGGGCAGATCGTCGAACGGGCCGTCATAGGTCCAGCCGATCATGTCGGCGCCCTTGATGCGGCCGATGACCAGGTGCTCGTCGTCGCCGAGGGCCTCTTGCAGCGTGGCTTCGGCCAGGAAGTAGCGCGCCCCGTCCGCCATTCCGACCTCGACGTAGGTCAGCTCGGGATCGACGGCGGCGGCGACATTGGCCGCCAGCGTCCAGGGCGTGGTGGTCCAGACCAGCAGCCAGGCGTTGTCGCGTCCGTGCAGCGGCAGCCGCACGTAGAGCGCGTCGTGGGTGATCTCCTGGTAGGTGTCGATCAGCTCGTGCTGCGAGAGCGCCGTGCCGCAGCGCGCGCACCAGGGCATGGCGCGCTGGGCCACCTCGATCCAGCCGCGCTCGTGACAGCGCCGCAGGAAGCTCCAGATGTGCTCGATGTTGCTGTCGGAGTGCGTGTAGTAGGAGTCGTCCCAGTCCATCCACTGGCCCAGGCGCACCGACTGCGAGGTCTGGATGGCGGAGTAGGTGTCGACGCGCTCACGGCAGACGTCGGCAAAGGCCTCCAGCCCAAAGGCCTCGATGTCGCGCTTGGTCTCGAAGCCCAGCTCCTTCTCGACCTCGACCTCGAGCCAGAGCCCCTGACAGTCAAAGCCGTTCTGGTAGCGCTGGTGATAGCCGCGCATGGCGCGGTAGCGCTGGTAGACGTCCTTGTAGGTGCGGCCCCAGGCGTGATGCACGCCCATGGGGTTGTTGGCGGTGATGGGACCGTCGATGAACGACCAGCGCGGGCCGTCGGCGTTCTTGGCGCGCAGCTTCTCGAACGCGCCCTGCTCGGCCCAGAAGTCCAGGATGCGTCGCTCCATGGAGGGAAAGTCCAGCTCGTCCGGCAGCGGCTGAAAGGGTGAGGCCCCGTCGGCCAGTTGCGCTTTCGAATCTCCTGAGTTCATTCCGTGAGTCCCCCGATGCGTGGACTCGTTCGGGCTTGCCCCCGCATTTCCTTCACGCGCTCCGCCAACGATCCGCAGCCAGTTCCCCCCTCAACCTGTCCTTCTCCCACCGGGGGAGAAGGGACTCGACGGCGCGCCCGGAGATCGTGGCCCACGTCCGCGAAGTTCGACGCCCTCGGGCCTGCTAGAGGGCGCCTCCGCCGGTCGGTGCGGGTCCGGCCCCCTCTCCGCGTGCGCGCGTCCGTCGCCAGCAGGGTCCGGCTCCCTCTCCCCTCGCGGGAGAGGGTTGGGGTGAGGAGTCCCAAAAGCATCTGTCTGTCATTCCCGCCCCGTCCGTCATTCCCGCGAAGGCGGGAATCCAGCGGATCGGCGACGGCGTCGGATGACTTGCTGGATGACATGCCGTCAGTCCGCCAGGGCGATTTCGAGACGCCGGTTGATGCGTCCCTTGTTGACCGCGTTGACGATGCGCACCGGCCCGATCTCCGCCGTGTTGGCCACGTGGGTGCCGCCGTCGGCCTGGCGGTCCAGGTCCACGATCTCCACGATGCGGATCTGGCGGATGTGCTCGGGGACCAGGTTCACGTGGGTGCGGATCAGGTCCGGCAGCTGAAAGGCCTCCTCGCGGGGCAGGGAGTAGACCTTGACCTCGCGCCCGGCGGCGAGCGCCGCGTTGAGCTGGTCCTCGACCTCCTGCTTGATCTCGTTGATGCGGATGCCTTCGAGCGAGAAGTCCATGCGCGCGCGGTTGCCGTCGTCGGCGATGTTGCTGCCGGTGACGTCGGCGTTCCAGCCGGTCCAGACGATGCCCGAGAGCGCGTGCAGCGCCGTGTGCAGCCGCATGAAGCGAAAGCGCCGCTCCCAGTCCAGGCTGCCCGTCACTTGCGTACCGGGATCGGGCGGCTCGCCCTCGACCGCGTGGGCGATATCGCCGGCGCGCCGCTGCACGCGGGTCACCGGCCAGACCTCGGACCCGGCGCGCAGCTCGCCGGTGTCGCCGGGCTGTCCGCCGCCGCGCGGGTAGAAGGCGGTGCGGTCCAGCACCACGCCGTCCGGCCCGGCCCGCTGGACCACGGCCTCGAAGGTCCGCAGGTAGCTGTCGGTGCTGTAGAGGTCCTCGGTTGCCATCGTCACTCGCCGTCCTGTCGTGCTGCATTGCCCGTGGCGCCGCAACAAAAAACCCGTCCCCTCCGGGACGGGCTCATGACCCGCGGTGCCACCCGCGATTGTCCGGCCAAGGCCGGACCACTCAACCGCCGCCCACCGTGGTGGACGACCGCGCCGCTAACGGGGCGCTACCCCGACCGGGTCTACTGGCTCGCCTGGGCAAGCGTTCGGCCGGCAGCTCGGGAGGGATGCCAACGGCGGCGGTCCCGCGCCCGGCTCACACCCACCCGGGCTCGCTCGGCGGTCCGATCGCCGCGACGTGTCTCCGTCAACGCCGATGTCTCTTCAAAAGTGAGTGTCGCCGGGGATTTGGGGTGGGTCAAGGGGTTGGGGCGTGCGGTGGTGGGTCGTTTCTTGCCGATTGGCTCAAAGACAACCGGTGTGTAGCGCGGAGCCATTTCCCGCGGGCTGGGCTGCCAGACTCTCAGGAGGGGCTGTCGGTTTCCGCTGCCTCGGCTGTCGCCGCCGCAACCTTCCCAAAAACCCGGCGACCTTCGTCGGTGAGCGAGAATGCCGCCTGACCATCGGGTGTTGAAGTCCTCTCGACCAGATTGTCGAACACGAAACCTGCGGATTGTGCGCGGCGCTTCCACGCACTCACCATAGGGCCGGGTCTCTTGCCCGGAAGCAATAGCGCTATCTCCCCTGTGGGAAGGTGTAGTTGCGTGAGCAGCGCATGCAGGATCTCTGGTTCAAGTATGT
>DAOUHO010000168.1:0-2025 GCA_034428595.1 Chloroflexota bacterium
GCTCGAAACCGGCCAGACGCAGCAGCGCCTCGGGGCTGAGCGGTCCCATGAGCGCCGCGTAGGAGCCGTCGGCTCGCCAGAAGACGAGGGAGCGCCCGTCGGGCAGTTGCAGCGATTGCGGCTGGTCGCCGTCGTCGAGAGGTTCGAGCCCGAGGATGTCGCGATACAGCGCGATCTCGCCGAGCTCGATGCGGCGTGCCAGCACGGGCGGGAGGAATTCGCGCACGAGCGCCCGGCTGATCAGTTCGAGATCGACCTCGGGCGGTGCGGATACCTGCGGCGCGGCGAACTGGACGAGCACCAGGTCGTCGCCGCTGCGCGCCCCGTCCGTCCAGGTGGTGATCAGCATTTCGGGGCCCTGGACGGTCACCGCGCGCTTGCGCAGCCGTTCGGGTAATGGAACGCGCACCTGCGACCCCGCCAGGAAGCTCTGCAGCTGCTCGAAATCGACGTCGATGCGCCAGGCGCCGCCCTGTCGCAGCGTCCGCTCGGCCTCCGCGGCAAATCCGGCCGGGGCGTCGAGCGAAATTGGCTCGAATGGAAGATCGGGCAGAGGCTCGGCCGCGCCCAGGTCCGTGGAGATCGGCGCCTCGATCTCGGTGACGACAAAGGTGTCCGGCTGCAGTCCGGAGGCGGCCGCGGGCGTTGCCGCCTCGGCTGGGGCTTCCGCGCTTGCTTCGATGGCAATGGGCTGCTCGCGCAGCCCGTTGAGCACCTGGTGGACGGCGAGCCGAAACGGCTCGACGGTCAGAAGGAGCGCCACGACCGCGGCCGTCAGCCCTAGTCCCGCCAACAGCCCGCGGGACCGAAGGACGCTGGTCAACGGATCAGGTGGTTCGAGAGTGTGTCGTGGTCGAACACCAGGCGCGTGGAATGTCGTTGCACGATGCTAGGCGGCGGGATCGCGGGCCGTGAGCAGGGAATCCAGGAATGGCTCCGAGAGCGGCACGCCCCGGGCGCGCGTGTCGCGGTGCGCCGCACGCTCGTCGTAGGGCGCCCGGCGGATGGCGGCGGACCAGCGACCCGAGGCGTCGTCCAGCAGGGCATAGGTGCCCTGCCCCGGTTGTCTGTCATAGGTGCGGCCCACCGAGCCGCAGTTGACGACCAGCAGCTGCCCCACGTGCCGCACGAAGGCGCGATGGGTGTGGCCGCAGACCAGCACCCGGGCGTCCACCGTGGCGAGCTGGGCGTCGACCTGCTCGTCCGATGCGTCGGGATAGATGCCGGCCTCGTCGTTTCCGGGTGAGGCGTGAACCACAAGCATGGGGCCGGCGGCCGACGGCACGCGAATGACGGTGCGCATCGAGGCCATGCGCTCAACCAACTGCTCGCCGAGCCGCGCCCGCGCCCAGGCGAGATTGCGCTCCAGGTGTTCCGCCGCCGCGGGTGACGTCCGGCGCATGGCGTCCAGGGCGGGCCGCGGGTTTGCCAGGTAGCGGTCGGTGTTTCCCTGGACCAGGGGCCACCCAAGCTCCAGCACCCGCTGCCAGCACTCCAGCGCGTGTGCGCCGAAGAGCGCGGCGTCACCGCCGAAGATCACCTGGTCGGGCGCTTGGGTCTTGAGGTCCGCCAGCACGGCGAAGAAGGCGCCGAGATTTCCGTGAATGTCGGTGACAACGGCCACGCGCATGGCTTTAGGGTAGTGCATCGGGAGGCGCCCGGTGCCCGGAAGTCGAGGGGGCTTGGCTACACTCCCGACGTGGCCGTCAACGATCACGCTTCGCCGCCGCGCATGCACCTGGTGCGGCAGCAATTCGATTCCTCGGAGGTACCGGATTTCGCCCGGCGCCTGGCGGCCGAGGCGCGGTCCGTGCTCACGGTGCAGGGCGTCGGATCGGGTGCCCGCATTGCCATCGCCGTCGGTTCGCGCGGCGTGTCGCCGGTGGCGCGGGTGGTCAGGATCGTGAGCGAGGCGGTTCGCTCGCTCGGGGCCAAGCCGTTCATCGTTCCGGCCATGGGCAGCCACGGCGGGGGAATGGCCGCCGGACAGGCGGAGGTGCTGGCCGGATACGGCATCAGCGAGGC
>DAOUHO010000169.1:0-32150 GCA_034428595.1 Chloroflexota bacterium
CAGGCGCTCGTACATCCGCATCAGCTCCTTGGCGAACAGGCCGGCCTCGTCACCGCCGGTACCAGCGCGCAGCTCAACGATGGCGTTGCGCTCGTCGTCGGGGTCGCGGCCCACGAGTCGCTCGCGCACGTCGTCCTCGATCGCGCTCAGCTCCTCCTCGGCTGCCGAGAGCTCATCCGCGGCCAATTCGGCGAGCTCGAGGTCCGGCGAATCGATCAGCTCGCGCGCTTCCTCGATGCGGCCGGTTGATTCCAGCCACCGCTCCCGCAGCCGAACCAACGGCGCCGCGCGCGAAAGCTCCTTTGCCAGCGTCGCCAGCTGCGCCGGGTCGCTGGTCACCGCGGGATCGGCCAGCTTGGCCGTGATCTCCTCGGAGCGCGCGTGCAGCGCGTGCAGGCGGTCAAGCATGCGGCACCACCACCGGCTGAACCTGGGGGCGCAGCGACGCCAGGTGCCCCTCGTCCTCCAGCACGCGATCCATGGCGGCAATGGCCACGTCGACCTGATCGTCATCGGGCTCGCGCGTGGTCAAGCGCTGCACCCACATGCCGGGCGCCGCGACCAGTCGCGCCAGCAGATTCGATCGGTACCGCGCCGTCAGCATGATCATCTCGAATCCGACGCCCGCGATGAGCGGCAGCAACGCGATTCGCGACAGCACGCGCAGCACGAACGGCGGCCGTCCGAGAAACGCAAACACGATGATCGAAATCACCACCAGCATCACCAGAAACGCCGTGCCGCAGCGGGGATGGGCCAAGCTCTGCCGCTGGACGTTGGCGGTCGTGAGGCGCTCGCCGGCCTCCAGGGCATTGATGGTCTTGTGCTCCGCGCCGTGATACATCCAGACGCGCCGAATGTCGGGCAGGAAGCCGATGCCGACGAGATAGGCGACGAACACCGCCAGCCTGACGCCGCCTTCGATGATGTTGCTGACGAGATCCGACTCCACGCTCGCGTCGGCGAACGAGGTGATGACGAGCGGCAGCACGAAGAACAGCCCTACACCGAGCGCCAGCCCAAACACCAGGCTGCCGGTGATATAGGCCGAGGACTCAACGTCTTCGGTCTCGGCGCCGTCCTCCTCAACCATTTGCACCCGCGCCGAGAAGCTGAGCGACCGCATGCCAATGACGAGCATCTCCCACACCGCCACGACGCCGCGCAGGAAATAGGCGCGGCGCAGCCGCTGCGAGAGCCTGTCGGGATCGAGCGTCTCCGCCCGCAGCACGATGTGTCCCGCCGGATGCCGTACGGCGGTCGCGAGCGCCTTGCGGCCGCGCATCATTACGCCCTCGAGCACGGCCTGGCCGCCGTAGTTGATGCGCAGCTCGTTGCTCTGTGCGTCAGCTGCCATCAGGTGTGCCGTCGATCATTCCGGGGGGAGGAAGCACGGCGCACACGCCGCGTACCCGTATCTAAGCGTTGGCGCGGGCTCGCCTGCGGCGTCGCTCGAACCGCTCCACCTGGCCGGCGGTGTCGACCAGTCGCTGCTGTCCTGTGAAGAATGGGTGGCACTCGGCGCACACGTCAACGGTGATGTTGGAAACCGTGGCGCGCGTCGTAAAGCTGTTGCCGCAGGCGCACGTGACGGCGCACTCGACGTAATCAGGGTGAATTTCGGGCTTCATGCAGCATCTCCCGTGGACACGGTCAAACTTATCATAGGGTTAGCGCTCGGCCATGCTCGGAGGCTCAACGGATCGGCCGATGAGTCGCCGTCGGGGCAGGCGCGCCAGTACCAGCAGCAGCAACAGCACAAAGCCCATCAGGCCGACGAATGCGTAGACCTTGTTCACGCGTTCCACCAGAAGGGCAATGATCCCCAGCCCCCCCGCCACCACGTAGTAGAAGAGCGCCACCACCGGCTGCGCCAGCCCCGCCTCCCACAGCCGATGATGCAGGTGCCGCGCATCGCGGGTGCTCATGCTCCCGCCTCGCGCGACCCGCCGCACGATGGACCAAGCGACTTCCAGGATCGGTACGCCAAGCACGAGCATTGCCGTCGCGATTTTTGCCGGCCCGAGAATGGCGATCACGGCCAGGCTGAAGCCGAGAAAGTGCGAACCGCTGTCCCCCATGATGATGCTCGCGCGGTAGAAGTTGAGCGGCAGAAACCCGAGCGACACGGCCGCGAGCGCCAGCGCGAGCGTCGCAACGTCGGGAAGTCCCAGGCGGCTCGAGAGCGCCACCAGCACCAGGGCGGCAATCGTCGAGACGCCGCCCGCCAGCCCGTCCTGTCCATCGGTGAAGTTGATGGCGTTCATCATGCCGACGATCCAAAACAGGGTGAACGGCACCACGATCACAAGGGGCAGGTCGATCACGCCGCCGAGCGGGTTGCTCACCGCATCGATGCGAATGCCGCAGGCCAACGGAATGGCCGCGGCCACAAGCTGGGCGAGGAACTTGTCGCGGGGGCGGAGCCCGCGGATGTCGTCGACGAGCATCACGCCAACGATCACCGTCGCGCCGCCAAGCAGACCGGCCAGCGCCAGATCGTAGGGTTGGGCCACCACCAGCGCCACGACGACGAAGGCGGCGTACATGGCCACCCCGCCGAGCCGCGGCACGGGCTTGGCGTGAATCCGATCCGGCCCCGGCTGGTGCATCCACCCGCGCCGTCGGGCCAGCGTGCGGATCGCCAGCGTCAGAAGGAGCACCAGCGGCGCTCCAATGGCCAGCGCGAGCCAGTTCACGTCACTCACGATTCGCGTTCAGGCACGACGACGATTTGCATTGACCGATGAATCATCCGGCTCCTAAGATAGCTGCGGCTGCTGCGAGGCGGTTGGCAGAACTGGCTGTGCGTCGCCAGGAGGCACCTTTTCCGATACCCCCAGGCGTTGATCGCGACCGACTGAAGCCCGCCCAAGCGGCGGGTATTTTATTGGCGGAAACGCCGAGGAGGAGTTCTTGGTTCATATCACCGTAGGCGCCAACGAGAGCTTCGACGCCGCGCTGCGACGCTTCAACAAGAAGGTGCAGCAGGAAGGCATTATCACGGAGTCTCGGCGGCGGAGCGCATTCGACAAGCCCAGCGTGCTGCGCAAGAAGAAGGCGGCGGCCAAGCGCCGCAAGGCCCGGCGCGCGGCGCTCAAGGCGATGCAAGCGGAGAGCCAGGCGCTCTAGCGCGTATCCGCGCCGGCAGCGGCGCACTTCTATCCATCGCATGAGCTTGCTCGATCAGATCTCCGGCGACCTCACGTCCGCGCTGCGCGGCGGCGACAAGCCACGCGTACGCCTCTTGCGGACGCTCCGGTCGGCCGTCGCCTACGAGGCCAAGGACAAGCGGCAGGACGCCGACGACGAGCTGGTGCGCACCGTGCTCGCGCGCGAGGCCCGCCGGCGCGAAGAAGCCATCAAGCTATACGAATCCGGCGGCCGTGCGGACAAGGTCGCCGATGAGCAAGCGGAGCTCGCGGTCATCGCCGACTACCTGCCTCCGGTCGTCGACGCCGAAGCCATCGAGGCGGCGGCGCGCGCCGTCATTGAGGACACCGGCGCTTCCAGTCCGGGCGATATGGGCCGCGTGATGGGACCCTTGATGGCCCGCCTGCGCGCCCAGGGCACCGTTGACGGCAAGGTCGTGAGCGCGACGGTGCGCGCTCTGCTCAGCGATTCGTGAAGCGGACGACGCTGACCCTCGATCTGGTCGACGCGCAAGAGTTGCCTCCGCCCATGCGCACCCTGTCGGCGCGCGTCGCCGCGGCAGTGGCCGATGTCGCCGGGATGCAAGGCACGGCGGCGCTGAGGATTTGCCGCGATGACGAGATGCGGCGATTGAACCGGCAGTTCCGAAACGTCGACCAAACCACGGACGTGCTCGCCTTCCCGCCCGCCGCCGGGCCCGGATCCGACCCGGAGTCCATTGGCGACGTGGCGCTTTCGTACGAGCGCGTGGTCAGCCAGGGGCAGACGCACGGCCATGGCCCGGAGCGCGAGTTCGCCTATCTCATCACCCATGCTCTGCTCCATCTCGCCGGATTCACGCACCACAACGCACCGGACTACCAACGCATGCGGCGCGTCGAGGAGCAGGTCCTGGCGACAATTGGGCTGACACGCCACCAGACCGCTGCGGCGTAGATGATGCGCCGCGTCATCCGTGCGGCCCCGGCCAAAATCAACCTCGGCTTGCAGGTCACCGGCCGCCGTCCGGACGGATATCACGAGCTGGTGACGGTGATGCAAACGCTGGAGCTGGCCGACGAGGTCACCGTCGAATCGGCTCCGACCGTGCGCGGTCGACCGTCGCTTCCAGACCTGGCGGCGGAAGACGATCTGGCGCTGCGGGCAGCGCATTTGCTCCGCCGGGCGCTGGGCGTGACGTCCGGCGCCCACGTGAGCGTGGAGAAACGGATTCCGGCAGCCGCCGGTCTGGGGGGCGGCAGCGCCGACGCGGCCGCGGTGCTCACGGCGCTGAATCAGCTCTGGGAAACCGACGTCGATCAGGCACGTCTCTTGCAGGTCGCAGCCGAATTGGGCTCCGATGTGCCGTTTCTGGTGCGCGGCGGTACGGCGCTGGCGACCGGACGCGGCGAGGTGTTGCGCCGGCTGCCGCCAGCCCCCGTGCGGCACGTCGTGCTGGCGCGGCCGGACATTGAACTGTCAACCGCCGAGGTCTACGCGGCGTTGCGACCATCCGAGTGGAGCGACGGCAGCCAGACCTTGGCATTGGCTGAGGCAATTGCCGACGGCTCGCTCCCGGAGGAGCTCCTGACCAACGACCTCACGCCGGCTGCCATCCGGCTGGCGCCGGTCGTCGGCGACATCCTGGAGGAGCTTCGCGCAGCGGGCGCTCGTCCGGCGTTGATGGCCGGCAGCGGCGCCACCTGCTTTGGCCTGTTCGCCGACATCTCGACGGCTGAGAAAGCCGTTGAGCGCGAGCATGCCGGCGGCCACTGGACACACCTCACCCGGTTTCATCCGGCTGCCGACGCGTAGCCGATGCGGGATTACTTCCGTTGACCCGGTCGGGTCCGATCTCTACGCTGAACCCGGATGGGGAGTAGCCAAGGGGTAAGGCAGCGGATTTTGGATCCGCGATTCGGAGGTTCGAATCCTCCCTCCCCAGCCGTGAGCCGCACATGACGCCAACAGCAGTAATCCTGGCCGCCGGACGCGGTGTGCGTATGGCCGCCTCCGGCCCGAAGGTGCTGCATCAAGTCGCCGGCTGGCCGCTGGTGAAGCACGTCGTGGCAACCGCGCGCGAAGCCGGCTGCGATCCGGTCGTGGTGGTCGCGTCGCCCGAGGTCGACCTGCGCAATGCCGTGGGCGAGGACGTGCGCATCGTCGAACAGCCGCCCGACGACTACGGAACCGCGGCGGCCGCGCAGGCCGCCGGGGTCTCGCAGAGTCCCGGCACAGCCGTCGTCATGTTCGGAGACTCCCCACTGCTCACCGCCCAGACCGTGCGTGCGATGGCGGACCTGCGCGACGAGCGCGACGCGGCGATCGTCGTGGGGTGGACCCAAGCGCGCGCGCCGGGAGATTACGGCCGGGTCGTGATGGCCGACGACGGATCAGTGCAAGCCATTGTCGAGGCCGCCGATGCCGACCCGGCCACCCACGCCCTGACCTCGTGCAATTCCGGCTTGATGGCGTTCGATGCCGGGTGGCTTGGCGCCGCGCTGCCGCGGGTACCCCGCAGCCCGGCGACGGGCGAGCGCTACCTGACGGCCGCCGTCGAGCTTGCCGTCGCCGATGGGCGCCGGGTGGACTCGCATCTGATTGCCGACGACGCGGAGACCATCGGCTGCGATGACCATTCGCGGCTGGCGGAAGCCGAGCAGGCCATGCAGAACCGTCTGCGTCAAGACCTGATGACGCAGGGCGTGCAGCTGCGCGATCCGGCCACGACCTATCTGCACCGTGGCGTGACTGTTGGAGCCGGATCCGTGCTCCTGCCGAGCACGTCGCTCGAGGGCGCTACCTCGATCGGCGCCGGATCGACCATTGGGCCGAATAGCCGGCTGATCGACACGACCGTGGGCGACGGTTGCGCTATCGAGGCGTCGCGGGTGTCGGGGTCGAGCCTCGGCGACCGCGTGACTGTGGGCCCGTTCGCTCACGTGCGCGACGGCTGCGCCATCGGGCCCGGCAGCCATCTTGGGTCACAGACCGAGCTCAAAGCCGCCAGACTGGGAAGTGGCGTGCACGTGCACCATTTCGGCTATCTTGGAGACGTGGAGATTGGCGATGGTGCAAACATTGGCGCCGGCACGGTGACGTGCAACTTCGACGGTACGGCCAAGCACCGCACCGTGATCGGCGCTGAAGCCTTCATCGGCAGCGACACCATGCTGATCGCCCCCGTGACGGTTGGCGAGGGCGCTCGAACCAGCGCCAGCGCGGTCGTCACACGGGATGTTCCGCCGGGCATGCTGGCGGTGGGCATTCCGGCGCGAATCCGTCGCTAGCGGAGTAGGTGGGAGGCCTCCGTGGACGGCGAGTTGAAAATCTTTTCGGGAAGCAGCAATCGGGGCCTGGCCGCACGCATAGCAAGGACGCTCGGGCGTCCCCTGGGCGAGGCAAGAGTCGAGCATTTCCCCGACGGCGAGGCAGACATCCAAATCCTGGAGAACGTGCGCGGCACCGACGTCTTCGTGGTGCAGTCCACCTGCGCGCCGGTCGACAGAAACCTGATGCAGCTGCTGATTATGATCGACGCGCTGCGGCGCGCCTCCGCCGGCCGCGTCACCGCGCTGATTCCGTATTTCGGCTACGCGCGCCAGGAAAAGAAGTCCACCGGGCGCGAACCGATCACGGCCAAGCTTGTCGCCAACATCCTCGAGGCGGCCGGCGTCTCGCGTATCGTCACGCTTGATCTCCACGCGCCCGCGGTTCAGGGATTCTTTGACATCCCCGTCGATCATCTGCTGGCCGCCCCGCTACTTTCCGATGCCATCGATCGGATGGGATTGACGCAACCGGTCATCGTGTCGCCCGACGCCGGTGGCGTGACCCGTGCGCACGACTTCAGTCAGCGCGTTTCCGGCGCCCCTCTGGCCGTTGTCTTCAAGAACCGCACCGCCGCGGACAAGATTGAGCACCTCCAGATCGTGGGAGAGGTCGAAGGACGCGACGCTATCGTCGTCGACGATCAGGTTTCCACCGGTCACACGCTGGTCGAGGCCAGTGAAGCGCTGCGCGAACGGGGCGCACGCAGCGTCTATGGCTGCGCGGTGCACCCGGTCTTCGCCGACGACGCGCTGGAGCGGATTCAGGACGCGCCGATCGAGCGGCTCTTCATCACCGACACGATTCCGATTGAAGACGGACTCATGAACGGCAAAATACAATTGGTCCACACGCACGAATTGTTCGGAGAGGCTGTCCGCCGGATTCACAACGACGAATCCGTCACGGCACTGTTCAAGTGAGAGCCTAGGCGTGGGGTATCGAGAGTGGGCGCGCGATCGCGGACCGCGCGGCACCCGAGGGCGTACGCACCCGTCAGTGCGGCGTCTGAACGAGGAGCGGATCCTTCTTGGATCCTGTTAGTTGGCTCGGTCTAGTCGGTATTTTCGTCCTTACCGGATTCTCAGCGCTCGCCAGCGCCAGCGAGAGCGCGCTCAACGAGACTGCCCGCACCGATCTCGAGCCGCCGCCGCCGGATGCTCCGGGCGCGGCGCGGCGCCGTCACGAGCTGCTGACGAATCTATTCCGATTCTGGGTCGGACAGCGCCTCAGCGACACCGTCGCGATTCTGGTGTCGGCCACGCTGGCGGCCACCGTCATCGCCGACGCGCTGATGACCGTGGTTCCAAACCGCGCGGGAAGCGTGGCCATTGCCATCGGCGCGCTCGCCGTGCTCCATGCGGGCTTTGCCCGCATCCTGCCGCGCATCCTCGCGCAGCGATATCCGCGGACGTTGGCGGAACGGCTCACCTTCGTCCCGTGGTTGATCTACGTGGCATTTCTTCCAGCCACCCGACAGTTCGAAAAGCTGCTGAGCCCGGCGGAGCAGGAAGCGTGGAAGGCGCCCGACCCTGAGGACGCCGCCGTCTTGAATGCGGTGGAGGCCGGCACGCGCGAAGGCACCATCGACGCCTACGACTCGGCGATGATCGCCAACGTTATTCAACTCGGCGACCGCGTCGCGCGCCAGGTCATGACGCCCCGGCCAGACATTGTGGCCATGCCGCGGACGCAGCCCGTGCGGACGGCGCTGGCGCTGGCGCACGAACATGGCCTGTCGCGGCTTCCGGTGTACGACGACGACCTCGATTCCGTGATTGGCATTCTTCACGTCCGCGAGGCGAGCGCCGCGCTGCTGGACGGGCAGCCGCCGCCAGACCTCTCATCCCTCATTCGGCCGGTGCTCTTTGTGCCGGAGATGCAGCGCGTCGACCTGCTCTTGCGCGAGTTGCGCGCCCGCAACACCCATATGGCCATCGTGGTCAACGAGCACGGCGAAACCGAAGGCCTGGTGACCATTGAAGATCTCTTGGAAGAGATCGTGGGCGAGATCGAGGATGAGTTCGACTCGCCCGAGGTCCAAATCGAGCCCATGGGCGCCGGAGTAATCGAGACGGACGCGAGCGTTCTCATCACCGACGTCAATGAGGCGCTGGGGCTCGAGCTTGCCGCCGATGACGTCGACACCATCGGCGGTCTGGTCTACAACACGATGGGAGCGGTGCCAAACCCGGGCGATGCCGTGGCCGTCGACGGCGCGGCGCTCGAGGTGCTCACCACGAAAGCCAATCGAATTCTGCGCGTGCGGGTGCGCAAGCTTCCCGTGGAGCCGGCTCATGGAGGCTGACCAGCCTCCCGATACGGCGCCCGCCGCCGCCTGCCGCCCACGAGTTGCCTGCCGGCGCGGCTGGCTTCGTCGGCCTAGAGTCACGCAGGGAACGCCGCTATAGAGATCTTCGTCGGCCTCGCGGTGTTCGTGGTGCTCATCGCGATCAACGCCCTCTTTGCCGGAGGCCAGTTCGCGTTGGTCGCGGTGGATCGCTATCGCATCGACGACATGGTCAGCCGCAACGTCCGCGGCGCACGTCCCGTGCAACAGGCCCTGCGGACGCTCTCGTTCCAGCTCTCAGGCGCCCAGCTCGGAATCACCATCAGTTCCCTGATCCTGGGATGGGTCGTCGACGGCGCACTGTCGCCACTGCTTCGGCCACTGCTGGGCTGGCTGCCGCCCGGGGCCATCGGCGCCGCAACCGCCGGAATCGCCCTTGCGCTCGCCACCGCGCTGCAGATGGTCTTCGGCGAGCTGGCCCCCAAGAATCTGGCTATCGCACGGCCCGGCCGCACCGCCGTCGTCTTCGTGCCGCCCGTGGTGTTCATCAACACCCTGGCAGGCCCCCTCATCCGCTTCCTGAATGCAGCGGCCAACTGGTCCATGCAGCGCGTGGGAATTCAGCCGCGGGAGGAACTCCCCGGCGTCGAGTCGCTCGAGGAGCTGCGGAGCACGCTCCGCTGGGCGGCGCTGGAGGGTGAGATCGAGGGCGTCGAGCACACGCTGCTCGACCGGGCGCTCAGCCTGCGCGACCGCACCGCCCGCGATGTCCTGGTCCCTCGCACGTCGGTCGTCTCGTTAGCCGGCGACGCCACCTACGCGGAGTTGATCGAGGCGGCGCGGGACACCGGGCACTCACGCTTCCCCATTCAGGACGCAAGCGGCCCGGGATTCGCAGCCATCGCGCACGTGAAGGACGCCCTCCGGGTCGCGGCGGAGGATCGCGCGCGGACAGTGCTTGCGCCCAGTGGCCAACCGCTGGTCGTCGTCCCCGAGTCCACCGATCTGCACAGCCTGCTGGTCGAGTTGCAGCAGCGGGGGCAGGCAATGGCCATCGTTCTCGACGAATTCGGCGACGAATCCGGCATCGTCACCATCGAGGACATCGTGGAAGAGGTGCTGGGCGCGATCGAGGACGAGTACGACCCACCAGCCGTGCGGCTGGCGACGCCGACCGGCACCGGCGTGTATGAAGCGGACGGACGCATTCGGCATCAGGAGCTGCTCGAAGCCACGGGATTTGAAATGCCCGATGGACGCTATGACACCTTGGCGGGGCTGTTGTTCATGCGCTTCCAACGAGTGCCGGACGTCGGCGACCGCGTTGAGATCGACGGTTGGCGCTTTCAGGTGCTCGAGATGGACGGGCCGCGCATCGCACAGGCGCTGCTCACATCGCCGGCTCGCCTGCGGGGTCGCTCATGAACGGGGTGTTTCTCCTCGCGGCCGTGCTTCTGCTCGCCGTGAACGCGTTCATGGTCGCGGCGGAGGTGGCCATCACCGCGGCCGCCGGACGACGCTCGGCCATCGAGGCTGAAGCCGCGCTCGGCGGCTATCGCGCGCGATTGGCCAGCACGTCGCTGCGCGAGCTCGCCTTCATGCTCACCGGTGCGCAATTCGGGATCACCCTAGCCTCGCTGGGGCTTGGATTCGTCGCGGAGCCGGCCATTGCCGACTTGATCATCCACACGGTGGGTGACCACGTCGACCTTCCCGAGATCGTGGTCCACGGCATTGCCTCGGCCATTGCCCTCACCCTCGTCGTCTTCTTCCATATGGTGCTCGGCGAAATGGCGCCCAAGAACATCGCCATTTCGGAGCCGATTCGAACCATGCTGTGGGTTTCGGTGCCGTTCCGGGCCTACGCCAACGCGATTCGACCCGTGCTCTGGGTCCTCAACGGCATGGCCAACCTGGTGCTGCGCGCGTTCGGCATTGCCCCGCGCGAGGAGCTGCAGGCGCGCTTCACCGCGTCGCAGATCGCGGAGATGCTGTCGGCCTTGCGTCGCATCGGGGCCATCGATGTGTCCGACTATCGGCTGGCGCAGGGCACCATCGGGCTCGAATCGCGCAAGGCCCGCGACATCATGCTGCCGCGATCATCCGTCGAGACCGTGCCCGCCACCGCAACCATTCGCGAGATCGAGGCCCTTGCCGCCGACACCGGGCACTCCCGCCTGCCCGTGCTCGGCAGCCAACCGGACGACTTTCGAGGATTCGTGCACGTCAAGGATCTGCTGACGCGCACCGACCTGCGTCCGTCGTCGCCGCTGCCGGCCGCCATGATCCGCCCGTTGCCGGTGGTGCCCGAGACCGCCACGCTGGGCGCGCTGCTGCTCGACATGCGGCGCCGACGCAGCCATATGGTGCTTGCCATCGACGAGCACGGCAGCCCAGCGGGAGTCATGGCCTTGGAGGATGTGCTGCAGGAGCTGGTGGGCGAAATCGCCGATGAGTTCGATCGGCAGTCCCATCTGCCGTCGGTCCAGCCCGGACGCGTCGTTGTCGCCGGCGGCCTGCGTCCCGCCGACCTCGAGGATCGGACGGGCCTTCAGCTGCCCGAAGGCCCCTATTCCACGGTCGCCGGCTACGTCATGCAGCGGCTGGGCGCCATGCCGCGCGTGGGACAGATGGTGAGTCACGATGGCTGGCAACTCCGCGTGCGCCGCATGCAGGGTCCGCGCGTGGCCGAGATCGAGGTGGTGCCTCCGGAAACGACCTCGGAGGCCGACGACGGTGCTGATTCCGCGTGACGGCGACCATTGCTCGGCGAACTGCCGCCGCTTAGGCTGAGTCCATGCCGGAAATGGGACGGTCGCAAACCTATCGCGCCGAGGGCATCGTGCTGGGACGGCGCGACCTGGGCGACGCCGACCGCATCGTCACGCTTTTCACTCGCGAGTTTGGTCGACGCCGCTTGGTCGCGCGCGGCTCGCGGCGGCCGGCGAGCCATCTGGCGCCCAGCATCGAGCTCTTCAACCGCGTCCGAATTCTGGGTGTTGTGGGCTCGTCGCTCGACATCCTGTCGCAGGTGGAGGAGTTGGAATCGCATCCGCGCCTGCGGACCGACCTGGCGGCATTCGCCGCCGCCGGGTGGTCTGTTGAGTTGCTCGACGGGCTAAGTGAAGACAACGAGCCATCGCTCGACGCCTACGACGCCGTCCTCACGTTTCTGCGGGGACTGGACCTCAGCGACGAGCCGCCGGAGCTTTGGCTCACGGCGCTCGCGCTCATCCTGTTGCAGTTGCACGGCTATTCGCCCGAGCTTGGCCGCTGCACCACGTGCGGACAGCCGCTGCAACCGGGCGATCATCGGTTCGCCAGCGCCGCGGGCGGAGTCGTCTGCCGGACCGACAGCCGCGAACATGAGTCACGGCCCCTGAGCGTCGCGGCGCTCAAGGTCCTGCGGTATCTCGCCCGCGAGGGCTTCCACGCCGCCGCGCGTCTGCGGGTGGACGCCGCCGTGCGGACCGAGGTTCGCGACATCCTGCGGGCCTACTCGACAACTATCCTCGAACGCGACGTGAAGTCCGCGCGCATGCTGACTCCGGCAGCGCCTGGGAAACTGGCAGCACGCTGACCGGCCTCACTCATGGCGCGTCCCCCGGCGGGCCGTTGCCGAATCGGAAGGACTAGCCATGGCTGCCCCGGATCTCGACACCCTGGTCGCACTCGCCAAGCGTCGCGGCTTCGTATTCGCGAGTTCCGAAATCTATGGCGGGTTTGCCAGCACCTGGGACTACGGACCGCTGGGCGCCGAGTTGATTCGCAACATCAAGGAAGCCTGGTGGCGCCGCGTGGTCATGGCGCGCGAGGACGTGGTGGGTCTGAACGCCTCGATCCTCATGCACCCCCGCGTCTGGGAGGCGTCGGGGCACGTCGAGAACTTCAACGACCCATTGGTCGAATGCCCCGAGTGCCGGCGCCGCTTTCGCCAGGATGACGTGCCCGACGGCGCCTGCCCGCACGACGGCACGGCGCTCACCGATCCACGTCGCTTCAACACCATGTTCAGCACGCAGGTCGGGCCGGTGCAGGAATCGGCGGCCACGGCCTTTCTGCGACCGGAGACTGCCCAGGCAATCTTCGTCAACTTCAAGAACGTCCTCGACTCAACGCGCGTGCGACTGCCGTTCGGGATTGCCCAGATCGGCAAGGCCTTCCGCAACGAGATCACCACGGGCAACTTCATCTTCCGCAGCCGCGAGTTCGAGCAGATGGAGCTGGAGTATTTCGTAGAGCCTGGGCAGGACACGGCCGCGTACCGGACCTGGATCGACGAGCGTTTGGCCTGGTGGCAAGAGTTCGGGCTCGACTCCGGTCGTCTTCGGCTGCGTCCGCACGGCGCTGACGAGCTTTCGCATTACTCGAAGGGCACCACGGACGTCGAGTACGAGTTCCCCTTCGGCTGGGGGGAGCTCGAAGGCATCGCCAATCGCACCGACTTCGACCTGGCCTGTCACGCGGAGGCCAGCGGCGAGACCCTCACAGTCTTCGACGAAGCCTCCAAGTCCCACATTCGGCCCTACGTCATCGAGCCGTCGAGCGGAGTCGACCGTGCGGCATTGGCATTTCTGGCCGACGCGTACACCGAGCAGGACGTGCGCGGCGAGACCCGCGTTTTCCTGAACCTGGATCCGCGCCTGGCGCCCATCAAAGCCGCCATATTCCCGCTGGCGCGCAACAAGCCCGAATTGGTCAAGCTGGCGCGCGACGTTCGAGCGCGCCTGGCCGCGTCGTGGTCGGTCTTCTACGACGCCGGTGGGTCCATCGGGCGGCGCTACGCCCGCCAGGACGAGGCCGGCACGCCGTTTGGCATCACTGTCGACTACGAATCGCTGGACGACCACTCCGTGACCGTTCGTCACCGCGACACCATGGACCAGGACCGGATCGCAGTGGACGATCTGCACGGGTACCTGGCCGAACGCCTGGCCTGGTAGGCGCATGAACGGCGAGGGCGGTCAGCCGGCGGCGGGATCCTACTCGCGGGCCGAGCGCATCATCCTGGGGCCATTTCGTCGAGGAATGGCGGTCGTCCTTGCCCCGGCGGTGGCCGCGCTCGATCGGCTGGGCGTGCCACCGACGGCGGTGTCGTTGAGCCAGATTCCCATCGGATTTGCCGCCGCGGCGCTCATCGCGCATGCGCCGCACGTGGCGCTGGGATTGTTCGTGGTCACGCTCCTTCTGGACGCCATTGACGGTGCGCTCGCACGAAAATCGGGCCGCGAGTCGGCCTTTGGAGCGCTGGCCGACCAGGTTTCCGACCACATTCGCGAAATCACGTTTGTCGGCGGCCTGGTCGCCGCCGGAGCGATGCGGGGCGAGATCGGCGTGGCCTACGCGCTGTTGTATCCGCTGGTGAATTTCTTGCTCTACGCCGCCAATCGCTACCGCGCCGACGTGCCCTTGGCGATCAAGACCTGGATGTCGTTCTACCCGTTTCTGCTTATCTACCTGGCGTTCGAGATCAACTGGCTGGACTATGCCGGCGCGGCGTCCGCCGGATTCATGGCCGCCACGTCAATCACGGCGCTGGTGCTCATGCGGCACCGCATGAATGCCAACGACACGTCGCCCGACTAGTGCATCGCCATTCCGCCATCGACGCTGATTGACTGCCCAGTGCTGTAGGCGGCGTCATCCGACTCCCCCATGACCGGCGCGTTCGCAGTGAAATGTCATTGGGATCCTCGCGGAACCCGCTAGGGCGACCCTCGGGTCAGCCCTCGGGCTGTTGACCGCCGGCGGTATCCACCACCCATTGCCACGGCCGGAAACGCCGGACCGACGAATCCGGACGAGCGCCGTCCCAAGTGATGACTAGCGGCGGGCCAAGTCGGTCCAGGGGCGGAAACTGGAACCAGCCGCGCTCAACCGCCCCCGCTTCCACCCGACCGCGCGGCGGCGGCACGCCGTGTCCGGTGGGGAATACTGCGCGAAATTCCACGTCGCCCCGCTGGACTCGGACTCCCGTGCCGATGGCGCTGATCGTCTCGTCGCTCCGGTTGTCGACGGCGAACAGGAGCCGGGTTTCCTCCGCCGCGAACTCGATTCGCTCCAGCGTCACGCGAATATCGGCCTGGGTGAGCGTCTGGCCGACGTCGACCACCCACACCGCCGGACGAATTCCGAGCCGATCGGTGATCGTGAGCGCCGTTACGCGGACGCGAGGGATGAGCGCCTCACGGCCATCCGGATACGCGTGCGGCTCGGCGCCCTCCACGATTCCGCGCACGACAACGAACGCATTCGCCTCGAGCTCCGGCGGCGCCCCTTGGATGACAAATGCCGTCGGCAGCTCGTCATTGTCAAAGTCGACCCAGACGAAGAAGGCCGTCTCGTCGCCCTCCGGCAGATTGGCAACGTCGAATACCCAGCCGCGCAGCTCCACCTGTCGGCCGACAGTCCCGGCGGCGTCCGGGTGCGAGACCATCCAATCGCTGTTGGTGAGCGGCGGTTGCACGGCCGGGGGTGTCGCGGTCGCCGCGGGCTCGTCGCCACCTAGGCCGCACGCAGTGAGCAGGACCACGCCGGCCGCGAGCCCCGCCAGAACCATGCACGCCGCGCTACGGCCGGTCATACTGCGGCGGTTGAGCACCGGCATCTCCAGGAGGCGCCATGGCGCGCACACGGGCAGCAGTCATTGGTCTCGGACGCATCGCGAGCACCATCGACGACGAGATTGAGGTCTACGACGGGCACTCCCTCCCTTACTCCCACATTGCCTGCTTTCGAGCCGTTCCCGAGGTAGAGATTGTCGGCATGTCCGACACCTGGGAGGAGCAACGCGAGGCCGCGCGCCAGCGCTGGGGGTTCGACGCCATCTACACCGATTACCGCGCGATGCTCGACGAAACGCGTCCCGACATCGTGAGCGTGTGCACCTCCGCGGAGCCTCGCGCCTCCATCCTCACCGACATTGCCCGGGGAGGGTACGGCGTCAAGGCCATTTGGGCGGAGAAGCCGATCACCATCGCCCTGCAAGAGGCCGACGACGTGGTCAACGCCTGCAATGACGCGGGCATCGCGCTGGCCGTCAACTGCACCCGCCGCTGGATGGACACCTACACCCAAGCCCTGCGCATCGTCAACGACGGGATCATCGGCGACGTGCTGCACGTCGTGGCCCGGGCGCGATCGGGACTCTCGCACAACGGCAGTCACATGCTCACCACGCTCACCATGTTCACCGGCGGTCGGGCCGAGTGGGTCGTGGGAGAGATGGGACCCGACGAGGACCCCATGAGCGACAACGACTTCACCGCCAGCGGATTCCTCGCGTTTCCCAACGGCGTGCGCGGCTATTTTCGCGCGCTGGACAACGGCCCCAATGACCACTCGTACGACATCACCGGCACTACCGGGATGATCCGCATCATGGGCGACGGGCGCTCGACTGAATTGTGGACCAGCGAGCCACCCGTCGCCGGACAGCGGAATGCGCAGGCGGCGCGTCGCTTCTTCCCGCCCGAGCGCCAGGTGCGCGCCGGAGCGGTGAATGTGATCTACGACCTGATGCACTGCATCGAGACGGGCGACACCCCCAAGTGCAGCGGCGAGGATGCGCGTGAAGCGCTGGAGATCGCCATTGCCACGCGCGAATCGCACCGACGCGGCATCGTGCGCGTGAACCTGCCGGTCGAGGACCGCCGCGAGCGCATCATCTCGGCTGAGGTCATCAACAGCGGCGGCATCCCGCGCGCCATTCAGCGGCAGCGCGAGGCCCGCGGCTAGGCCGGCCCGGAAGCATCGCGCTCCTCAGGTGAGGGCGCCGACGTAGGCCACGGCGCACTCGCCCAGCCGGGCCAGGGCATAGCCGCCCTCCAGCACGTGGAGCGCCGGTAGGTCCAGCGCGTCGATTTCGGCGCCAATTCGCGCGAAATCCTCGCTGCGCAGCGCGAAGGACGCAATGGGATCGTCGGCATGGGTGTCGAATCCCAGCGAGACGACGAGCGTTGCCGGCGCGAACGCCGCAATTCGTTCGCAGGCATCCGCCAGCGTGGCGGCGTAGTCGTCGATTGTGGTTCCCGGCCAGAGCGGATAGTTGTGGTTCAGCCCCTCGCCTTCGCCTGAGCCGCGCTCCGCGGCCGTTCCGGAGAAGCCCGGATAGGCCCAACGCGGATCGGCGTGCAGCGACACGTAGAGAATGTCGCCCCGGTCGTACGTGAGGTGCTGCGACCCGTTGCCGTGGTGATAGTCCACGTCGAGGATGGCGACCCGACCGGCAGGTAGCAGCTTGTGGGCGGCGATTACCGCGTTGTTGAAGTAGCAAAACCCGCCCATGCGATCGTGCTCGGCGTGGTGACCGGGCGGGCGGCACAGGGCGAACACGTGGGGCGCCCCGCTCTTGACGAGAGCGGCGCCAGTCACGGCGACGTCAACCGCAGATCGGGCCGCCCGGTAGGTGGCGCGCATCAGCGGCGCGTCGGTGCCGAAGGCGAAGTAGCTCGCTCGCACCGCGAGGCTGTCGCTCTCCAGCACGGCGGAGTCCGCCGACACGCCGGCGGGTGCAAGTTGCTCGTCGGCATCCAATTCCGCGCAGGCCTCGTCGATGAATGCCCGGTACGCCGGAGCGTGCACCCGATCCACCAGCAGGTCGTTGCACGGAGCAGCCGGCACCAGGTCGGCGAGGCCCGCAGCTTCCAAAGCCTCCCGGATCAGCCTGGGCCGCGACGGCACCTCGGGATGCGGATAGTCGACGCCGTCGATGGCCTGCTGCGTGGGCGCGTGGTCCTTGTGAGCGTCGGACCACACGACTGGGATGCGGCGGCCGGACATTCGCTAGGGCGCCGCTTCACGTGCGCTGCGCTCCAGGCGATCGAGCGTGCGCCACGAGGGCAGCAACTCCGGCACCCCGGTGCGCGGCTCGCGACCCTCCATCACCGCGTTCACGAACTCCCGGTTCTGGCGCGGCACGGCCAGCATTTGCTCCTCCTGCGCCACGACCTCCCCGGCATGGTTGACCAGCAGGTCATGCAGGAAGGTGAAGGTGTCCTCCTCACAAATGAGCACCGTGCGCGTGGTCACCTTGTCGACCATCGCGTTGTACGAGAGCAGCAGCGACGCCAGCCCGCCTCCGGGAAAGGCCAGCTGCATCGACAGGTCCAAGGGCACCTGGTTGGGTCCGCTCGGCGGGCCGTAGAGCCCGCGGGCGACATGCGGCTCCTCGCCGAACATCCAGAGCGCGTTGTCGACCGCGTGCCCGCCGTGATGCCACAAAATGTCGTCCACCCAGCTGCGCTGTCGCCCGGTCCAGCCGATGTTCTCGCGGCGGAAGAAGTGCCAGTCGCGATGCAAGTGCAGCGGGCGAAGGCTGCCGCGAGTGATGCGCTCATGCAACCACAGGTTGGGCGCGTAGTAGCGCTCGGTGTGGCAGATCATCAGCGTGATGCCGGCGGCGCGGGCCGCTCGATCCAGCTCTTCGGCCTGACCGAGGTGCAGGGTCATAGGGATCTCGAGCAGCACGTGCTTGCCCGCCGCAATGGCCGCCATGGCCTGGTCGTAGTGCATCCGATTTGGCGAGGTGATCAGCACCGCGTCGACGTTCGGACGCGCCAGCGCCTCCGCCAAGTCCGTCGTGGCGAATTCGGCGCGGCACGTCTCGGCAAACTCCTGCGCCGACGGCAGCAGCCGGCTCACGACGCTGTCGATGGCGATGCCGTCCATGTCGAGCAGCGCGTCGCGGTGAAACGTCGTGATGGCACCGGATCCAACAATGCAGAAGCGCATGAGCGGGTAATCCTGCGGCGCAAGCGGTTCCCTAAGGTAGCGCGCCGGTCAATGCGCGAGCGACGGATCCGCCATCTAGTTCAATTCGCGCGCGGACCTGCCCTCCGGCATGGCGCCGCTACGCGAACGCGATGTACCTCACCCAGATCCAGGCGGTGGAGATCGCCATGCACACCACGGCAACGGGCACGCCGTACTTCATGAACTGTACGAAGCCGATCTTGTAGCCCTCGCGCTCGGCGATCCCGGCGAGAATCACGTTGGCCGACGCGCCAATGATCGTGGCGTTGCCGCCGAGGTCCGCGCCGAGCGCCAACGACCACCAAAGGATGTTGTCGGGATTGAGTCCGGCGGCCTCGAGGTTCTGCACCACCGGCAGCATCGTGGCCGCGAACGGAATGTTGTCGACGATGGCCGACGCAATGCCGCTCACCCAGATGGTCAGCGCCGCCGTCGCGAATACGTTGCCCTGGGTGAGGTCGCGTATGAAGTTGGCCACGGCGTCCAGCACGCCGAGCTCCACCAAGCCGCCGACCATCACGAACAGACCGACGAAAAACATCACGCTGGACCACTCGACCGCGGCGAAGGCCTTGTGTGGATTGGCCCGCAGCAGCAGCATGGCCAGCGCGGCGCCGCCGAGCGCGATCGTGGCGGGCTCCCAGTGCAAGGCGCCGTGAATCAGAAAGCCAAAGACCGTGAGGGCAAGCACCCCCAGGCCGATCTTCAGTCCGCGCCGGTCCGTGATGTACTCCGCCGGGTCCATCTGGGCCAGCGTCGCGGCGTGCACGGGATCAATCGCAAGTTGCTTGCCGAACATCCAGCGCAGGCTCACCAAGTACAGCGGCAGCATGATCAAGATCGGCGGGGTCATGTGGGCCGCGAATTCGGCGAAGTCGATGTTCCCGGCGCTGCCGATGAGGATGTTGGGCGGATCGCCGATCAGCGTGGTCGCGCCGCCAATGTTCGACGCCAGAATCTCGGCGATGAACAGCGGTACCGGATTGATGTGCAGCTGGCGCGCCACCATGATGGTGATCGGCGCGATGAGAATGACCGTCGTGACGTTGTCGAGAAACGCCGAGAGCACGGCGGTGATGACCGACAGCGCCACCGCCAGGTGAAATCCATTGCCGCCCGTGCGCTGCGCGGCAACGATCGCCAGATACTGAAACGCGCCCGTCTCGCTGATCAAGCCCGCCAGCACCATCATGCCGACGAGCAGGAAGATCACGTTGAGATCGATGTGCTCGAAGCCGAGGTGCTGATCCAAGACGCCGATCATGATCATCAGCACCGCGCCCGCGATGGCCACGGCCGACTTGGGCACGCGGTCGCTCGCGATGGCGGCGTAGGCGAGCACGAAGATGACGATTCCGGCGACGAGGAGGGCGGTGCCGGGTTCGGCGGGGTCGGTCATGGCATCCGTCTTACAACGAGCGGCGCATCAAGCGCCGCGGGCGGCACAACGCCAGCCGGCATGCCCAAGCGGACAGTCCAAGCTGGCCGCCGCCATCGTAGCCTGTCGGGACGCATTGTCACCCCGCCAGCGCCTCGATCGCGGGTGGCAGCGCGCGGCGGAGCCCCTCCAGGCCGTCGCGCAAGTCGCGTCGAAACTGGGCCGCCTCGCCAATCTCAAGGGGGAGCCGCCACAGGTCGAGCGCCCGCGGCCACCAGGGCGCGCCATCGACCCAGGCCAGCGCAGCGGCTGACCGAGGCACGCCGCGATTGACCGGATCGGCAACGACGCGCATTGCCGCGGCAGGAACGCCGTGAGTCCTCGCCCGGTCGAGCACGGCATATGACTCGCTGTCGACCGTCAATGCGCCGTCCGCGCCCAGTTGCCGCTTCGCCGCCGCATCCGCCACATCGTCCACGGTCCAGCCTTGCCCGCGCCGCGCCGCGACTCCGGCGTTGCCCAACGCCGTCTCCATGGCATCGACAAGGTCGGGAGCGACCGCCATATGGGATTGAGCGGCACGCACGGCGTCGAGCACAACGGAAGAACCGGACTGGAGGTCGGGCTGCAAGCCCCCGGCGATCCCCGCCACCAGCACCGCCCTTGGCCGCCATCGTGCAAGGGCCGCCTCCGTCGCGCGCGCGGCGTTGACCGGACCAATGCCACAACGCACGGCGACAACGCTCGGAGGCTCAGCGTCCAGTGCTCGGCGCCACCGCGACCCACGCCAAACAGATCCAGGAAGCCGACGCATTTCGACGCGAAGCGCCATCACCACCAAGACCGGACCCGTCTTGGTCACGCGCCCATCGATCGCGGGTGGTGGCGCACGTTGGCCGGCGCCGCACGCGTTCCCGATTCGCAGCTACGGTCCGGCCTCCTCTCACGCACTGGGAGAGGGCTGGGGTGAGGGTGAACGTGAAGCAGGCTCCCGCGGGATCCGTGCCGACGGAAGCGGACTGCCACGCCCGCCAGTTGCGCGGGGCCTAACGTGGAGTCGATGATGCGATCCAACCCAGCCCCTGTGAAAGACCGACAGCCATGGCCTCCGCCCACGCCCTCCGCTGGTTCAACGACGCCCGCTTCGGCATGTTCATTCACTGGGGTCTGTACTCCGTGCTTGCCCGCCACGAGTGGACCATGTACCAGGAGGAGATTCCCAACGAGGAGTACGCCGGGCTGGCCGACCAGTTCACCGCCGCCCGCTACTCCCCAGACGATTGGGTTGCGCTCGCCCAGGATACGGGCATGCGCTACATGGTCCTGACCTCGCGACATCACGAGGGCTTTGCGCTGTGGGACTCGAAAGTCTCGAACTTCACCGCGCCGAACTCCGCAGCCAAGCGTGACGTACTGGCCGAGTTCGTGGCGGCATGCCAGAAGCGGCGCATGCCCTACGGCTTCTACTTCTCCCTGCTCGATTGGCGCTGGCCGGAGTACTTCCGCGGGCCACAGGTCGACCCCGACGGCTGGGCGCGGTTTCGCGCCTACGTCCATGCCCAGGTCGAAGAGCTTTGCACCGACTATGGCGAGCTTGCCGTGCTCTGGTACGACGGCGGCTGGCCGTACACGCCGGAGGATTGGGACTCCGCGGCGCTCAACGCCCGCGTGCGCGAGCTGCAGCCGAACATCTTGATCAACGACCGGTCACTGCTGCCCGAGGATTTCGACACGCCGGAGCAGCACGTCACCGCGTCGCCCCCGGGCCGGCCCTGGGAAAGCTGCATGACCCTGAACACCACCTGGGGCTACTCCACCATCGACCATGAGTGGCGCACACCGCGGCAGCTGATTCACTTTCTCGTCACCGCCGCCGCGGGCGGAGGCAACTACCTGCTCAACGTCGGGCCCGAACCCGACGGGCACATCCCGTTCGAGTCCGTCGAGCGGCTGCGGGCCATGGGCGCCTGGATGCGCGTCAACAGCGAGTCGATCTACGGCTCCGAGCGCATGCCCGATCGCCTCATGCGCATTGGCAGCGTCGGACGGCATCACACCATCAAGGGCAACACGCTGTACCTGCACTGCTGGCGCTGGCCGGGCCGGGAGATGGTGCTGGGCAACTTGGACGGCACGCTGCTCTCGGCCCGGTTCCTGTATGACGGCACCCCCATCGACTTCGACCAGCGCCAACACCGCATCTGGCTGCGCGACCTTCCGGAATTCGCCCCCGACCCCATCGATACCGTCATCGCCCTGGACTTCGACCGCCGCCCCGGCCTGCGCGATCGGTTCGGAGCGTAGGGGCAGGCTTCGAGCTCGCCCTCCACCGCCCGCTCCGTCATACCGGCGGAGCCAGTCCCCGCGGAGGCGGGGAGCCGGAATCCAGTCCGGTCGAGTCTGATGGCGCGCCGGATGCTTGGCGTCGGGCGGGTCTGATATCCGCCCCTACCGGATTTGGCAAAGGTCCTCCTTCGCGGGAGTGACGGACTCAACGGGGACCATTACCGGAAGCAGCGGGAATTTCTCATGGTAAGGTACCCAGGCGCGACCGTCGGACTGACGGTCGCGCTGCGGGAGGCATGGAGCGTTAGTCCGTGCGCCGTGTCTCCGCGATTCTATTGGTCGCATTTGTGGTCGGCGTGGGCGTGCAAAGCGCCTGCGGCGGCGACCGCAAAATGCAGTTTCCGACCGGCCAGGCGATAGCAGGCCCGGCCCCCGGCGCTGCGCTGTTCCGTATGCCTGGGCTCGCCGCCCCCGAGTCGACCGCCGAGCCGTTCGGCTTTCCCACGTCAGCCACTCCCGCACCGACCGCCGGGTGGTCCCGCACGTCCACTTCAGTCGCCCCCACACCGACCGCTGGGTGGTCCCGCACCTCCACGCCGGTCGCGGCCGCGTCAGCCGTCGCTGCACCGACCGCCGCGCCGTCTCCCGCTTCCACGCCAGCCGTAACCCCGTCGGCCGCTCCCGCACCGACCGCCACGCCGTCCCCCGCTTCCACGCCAGCCGCAACCGCGTCTGCCACCCTCACATCGACCGCCGCGCCGACGCGCTCCCGCGAGCTGGAGACCGAGTCACGGGGCCCTGCCTCCCGGACGCCGCGATCGGAGGTTCCCGGGCTAATCCCAGTGCCAGCGCTTGGCAACCCTGAAGCAGAGTGCGAGGCCGTCGCGGACAGCCACGCCGCCGCGCTCCAGTTCTATCAGGCCGGCACGGCCACGAGCAGCAGGGCTTGGAATGATTACCTCAGCGCGCACAACTCCGGCCAGGCCGATCCCGCCAGGGTCTCGCGGCTGCGGCAGTCCTACGACCGGATCTCGGCGAACCTCGATCGCTCGCTCTTGACCATGGCTGCCAGCCAGCAAGTCGCGCACGACCTCGAAGCCGATCAACGAGGACGGTGCGCTCTCGATCAGGTCGCAGGCAAGCGCTATCGCCCGCTGCCGCCGGCGAGAGGCTAAGCGCCCCGCCGCCGGCGCGCAACCCGCCGCCCGGGCGAAAGCCTCCGTCATTCCCGCGGAGGCGGGAATCTAGCGGCCGCTGAACCTGTTCGCTCACGCGTAGGGGTGACGCATGCGTCGCCCCTACCTCTTTACGCAAACGTCTCTTGAAGGGAAGAGCTCAAACCAGCCCCGGACTCGATCCGGGGGTGAGGGTGATCCGAGGCTTGGACGTGGGATGTCGACCATTTTTATGCAACGGTCTCTAAATCGGTCCCGTTCGGCCACTCCGCCGGCTTGCCGGGGCTAAGCGAGGATGCCGGGCTCTCCGATCCAACGGACGTTCCGGGCGGCTTGGATTGCCGCGCGGTGGAATCTCTCGTCGGCGGTCCACAGCTCGCAGCCAAACTCTTCAGCCAGCGCCAAGTAGTGGGCGTCGTAGACCGCCCCCTGTTGAAGTTCGGTTGCCAGCGCTAGGGCTCTGACGTGTAGCTCCGCCGTCTGATGCAACTCAAGCCGCGAGCTAAGCAATTGCGAGATCATGCGAGCGGTGTCTCCGACGCTCAACTGGTCGCGAACCACCCTTCTATGGAGCGCGTTGGCGACCTCGAAGGGCAGCAAGTAGGGAGCGGCCGGGGTGACCTCATCGTCATTCCATGCACTGAGAATCGCCAAAGCCCTGTCAGTGTGCTCCTCTCTCACCAACCACTTGACGGCCACGCTCGCATCGACGACGACATATCCGCTCACCCCCACCGCTCCATCTCGGCATCCCTAATCTCACGGGCCTCTCGAATCAGGTCAGCAGAGTTCCCGGGCAAAGTCTTGTCCCCGAATATCTCTTTCTGGAGTTCTGCGAACAGTTCGTGGTCGGGCTTGTCGGACAACAATCCGCCCAAGCCGTTGGCCTCGTCCCTTGTCAACTCCCGATCGATAGCGGCCTGACAGTACCCACGCATGCTGATGCCCTTGAGCGCGGCCATGACCTTCAGGCGGCGCTGAAAGCCGGGCGTCAGGTCCAGGGTGAGTCGCTTCTTCCGGGCTGCCATAGACATCCCTCCGCGACGATGACGGTCACCGCCAAGAATAGTGCAAATACGGAAAAGCGTGTATCCCCAGCGAATCTCGCATGGGTAGGGATACGACAGGTTCATGGTTAACCCTCACCACCCACTGGATCACTCGGCACTCCGCAAGGAACCAGCCCGAAGCCGCGCGGCGCCCGGCGCAAACCCATTCACTCCAAACGCCAACAACATCCAGGCTCTACGCTCGCTGGCACATCCGCCATTCTGGCTTTGAGCCGGAATCCAGGCCGTCAGCCGCCGCGCCCGGAAGAACACAGAGGAGACGACGGTTGCTACCCCAGCGGCAGGCAGTCCGGGCCGCCTGGCACCTCAGTCAGCAACCGTCCGTAAACGTCCCATTCAGGCGTCCCATACGGAAATTGCAGCGCAACCGACTTGCCCTGCACGCGCTCGCCCCTGTGGATCTCAACGAAACGCCGGCGCTTCGCGCCGCCGCCCGGGCGGTAGTCTTTAGATGCCGCCCATGGATCATCGAGCAGCGGTACTCGTAGGAGCATCCGCTTCGGCCCCGGGCGGCCTCGTCGCGATCGAAAGGCCCGCACCTAGCCCATCAACGATCCTGACTGCCGGTGGGCCACCCTGCACATGGGGACTCAAATCAGCGACACTATCCGCGCTGGCACACTGGCCGTCCCGGCTTGTTCTACCGGCGCGTGGTAACCTTCCCACCCCGACGACGCAAAACACGTCGCAAGTGATTGATCCACAGCGAAGGCCGAGGTTCTCGGACTAGCTGTTGGGCTTCAACGAAGGTGTCGCGGCAAATGAGTCGTAGACTCGACGTTGCATATTATTATCCTGCGCCTTATTGGGGCATGAATGAAATTGGGTAGGTGAAGTCACTGCTTCTGTTTTTCGATAGGATCTCCATCCTCCTTCCGCACTATATGTATGGCCAGCACCATATAGCCGATCCTGCGTTGGCCGAGCCACTTGAGGACCAGGGTTTGCTAGAGGTACTCGAACCGACGACATGGGTGGATCACGAAATGACGACGAGCTTAGCTGGAGTCGTTAACGGCCTGCTTGCAAACGGCGTATTCGACGGTCTTTCCAAAGACGTTCGCTACCACGAATTGTCTCAATCACGGTTGGGATATGGGGCAGACGTTGACTTGGCGACATCGCTCGTATCGAAGCTCCAGGCTCGAGGGCTTGCAAAGCCAAGCGAAGATGGCGTATCGACACCGCTTCATCCGATAGTACGCACAACTATCCTCGTCATCCTCGCGCAGCTCGCTCGATCGGCAGGCAACAGGCAGAACCTATCGGTGCATCCAGCCACCAACGATAGGTGCGCCATTCAGGACCTCATCAACACTCTTTCGAGAGACCGAATGCCGTCGCGTGACAGAGTGATCGCCTTCGATCTCGAACCTGTCAGTTTCGACTTGGAGTCTGTGCCCCTTGATGAGCTGCTGCAATTCCGGACTGAACATCATGCTGAGCACCGAGCTTATATGCGAGATCTCCGGGGATTCATGGCTGAGCTTGGCGAAATTAGCGATCCTGAGGAACGAGAAGCCCAACTGCTACAGCGACGCCAGGAAATTTCTGATGCGGCGCACGATCTCCAACGCTCGACTCGCAGTGGATTGGGCAGGAACCTAGCATCGCTTTTTTTGGGGCTTGCTGGCTCCGTTTCGTCGGGCATTGGCGGCGATCCCCTTGGCTCCGCTCTCGCAGCCTTAGGGGTGGCAGAGACTCTGGGTTCGATGAGCGACAATTCGAGGACAGTGGCTGCTTATTCTTACCTGTTTCGATTGGAACGTGCGTTTGAGCGATAATTGCAGACAACTGTAAACAAGCGTAGTCGTTATCCAAGATTCCAAATGCGCTCTACTTGATCCGACAGCGCAACTGCGTTGGTGGTGGTCGTGCTGGGCCCACCGTGGTCGTAGGGATTTCGGGCTGTCTGTGGGGGAACAGCCTAGCGGACCACCAGCGATAGCAGCAGAGCGCGTGTTGGCCGATACACCCCCCTGGATCTGCTATTCAAGCGGGACTCCCTCAATGGTGACGTTGGTGAACGTGACTCTGCCGCCTTTGTTCCAGTTGGTGCAGTACAGCAATAGCGTGGCGTCACTACCGTAAGGCAGTCCTTCTTCTACCCGGACGGTCTGCCCGTTTATTGCGAGGCCAATCCAGCCATTGTTATAAGCAAGCCGAATCTCAAAGGACTTGCCATCGGCAACAGCGGGGATTGCTTCTTTTGGCCACGTTGCAATCGTGGACCAATTGCCGTTGATCTCGCGCTGCCATGACATCGCGTAGTTTCCTCCAGAGTCTAGGCTGTGGTCCCCAAAAGCAATGCTGTCCGCATTGTCCCGCCAGTTTGGATCATTAGCCTTTCGCAACGCAAGCACCACGATCGCGTCCTCAACCGTTGCGGTTGCGCTCAGAGTAAGCTGGCGCCCGCTGGCCCATATCGTGACTTTGTCTGGGATGGTTGTGCATTGCTCGTGCGCGCTCTCAAACAGCACCACGGGCAATGCCGGCGGGACCGGCGGCGCGCCGCCGCGGCCAATTGTGTTGAGCCACGACTGAATCACGGGCTCCGCGCGTGCGCTTGGGATCAGGAAATTGGTGTTCTGCAAGTCGCTCAGTGATCCAATCGTGATTCCGACCACTCGGCCATCAAGCGTCGCGACAGGCCCTCCGCTGCTGCCCGGATTGAGCGCGGCATCCGTCTGCAGGAAGTAGGTCGTCCCGTCATCACGGTCGATGCGGTTCGACAGCAGGCCCGTCGTGACGGTTGGACTAACAGCGCAATCCGGGCCTTCGTTCGTTAGCGTCGCGCCGTAGCCCATCGCCACAAGCTGCGATCCAAGCGGCACGGTTGCGGAGTTTCCCCAGGTAATGGGCACAGAGTGGGTCAATCCACCCACGGCCAGCAAAGCCAGATCAAGGTCCGCATCGCCGGTCACCACCGAGGCCGCCGCTCGGTGCCCGGTTACGGTCGTGGTGGATATTGATCGTGCGCCCTCAATCACATGCCAATTGGTGACGGCATAGCCGTTGGCCGTGACGAAGAACCCCGACCCGCAGCCCTTATCAGTCTCGATGCGCAGCATAGATGGCTGGAGGTGCCGGACGGTGGCCGTGACGTCCCCATTTGTCGCACCCGTGCCGCCCGCCTCAAGCAAGTCGAGGCGCGCTTCATCGCCGACGCTGAACGCCGGCTTTGACGTGAACGCCGGGTACCGCTCCCAAGTGTTGTCGGGATACTTGCGATTGCGCAGGGTGTCGCCCAGCAAGCGGAGCTTGACCGGCGCGGACGCGGACTCGGGGTGATACTCCAGCACGGCCGCCTGGAAGTACTGCCGAATGCGACTGTCCACGGACCGACTGGGATCGTGCAGGACGGCTTGGGGGTGCGTGTCGCGCCGGGCGTCGCTTTTCGGATAGCCGAATGACGCCACGCCGCCCAGCCGGTGGAAGAAGTCGGCGAATCCGATCGAGACGCCCTCCACGGACAGGTTCGACACCTTGTGGCCCCACGGACCGATAGCTTCGCCCGAATGCGGGTTGCGCAGGCCCGGTTCCACGCCCTGATCGCGCGAGCCGCCCAGGCCGCCGCCCAGGTGGTCCCACGCCAAGCGCCGCTGGAAGGTATGGCGGCCGCCGCCCGGCGACGGCTGCCAATCGACCACGCCGCGCTGGTAGTACTGCGTCAGCGTGCCTCGGGTCTCCTCGAAGATCGCCGACGTGGGAAAGCCCCAGCGCTCGACGCCGCCGGTTCGGTCGAAGTTGGTCAGGAAGTTGGCCTCATAGGAGGCCCCGCTGGTGAAGGTGCCGGCGAGATTTGCGACGTTATGTTGCAGCTCGGCGTAATAGCGCACGGCCGTCACGCGCGCCGTGGCGGTCATGCCAAAACCCAACTCGCGCGCGGTGACGGTGGAAGCGAAGCAGCCCATCGCGATGGCCACGACAAGCAGCGCCCTGAGACGCAGGCTTCTGCTCGTGATGCCTGCCATGGCCCGCGCTTCCTGCAAGTAGCGGCCCCGACGAACCGCTGAACGGATAAGCTGGCGCCACGCAAGCCCCCCAACGACCTGCCAACGGCCGCGGGTCAGGCGCGCTTGTGTGGCGCGACAGAATAGCCCACTTGTGGCGGCCCACCCGGTGCGCTTAGGCAGCCTTAAATAACCCGGGCGAGCAAAGGATGTGCGGAGGGCGTCCTGCACGGCGCCAGGCTGGGTCGGGCCTGGATTCCCGCCTCCTGAGACCTTTGCCTAGTCCGGTAAGGGCGACGCATGCGTCGCCCCTACGCCAAGCATCCCGCGCGTCCAGATTCGACGGGCCTGAATTCCTACTCCCCGCCTGCGCGAGGACAGGCTTCGCGGGAATGATGGTGGGGTTTACAAGGGCTTGCGCGGCGCAGTCGATTCCCTGCGCCGTCATTCCGGCCCTGAGCCGGAATTCATGCCAGCCGCCGCCGTGCCGGTGCCAGATGCCCGGTCTAGCTCAGATCGACAGCTCGGTGATGGTGAGCCGGTTGGCATCCACGTCCACCACCAGGAATCCCTGATTGGCGTCCACGCTTGGGTTGGCGCGATCCGGACCGAAGGTGACCCAGGTCGAAGGCACGGTTTCGCTCCGAATGCCGGCGATGGTGGCACTGCTGCGGAGGTGCACGTGCCCGGAGAAGACACCCAGCACACGGTCGTGCTGCCGCAGGGCGCCGAAGAGCTCATCCGGGTTCCGCAGGGCCAGGCCGTCCAGCCACTCGATGCCGATGGGGTGGCATGGGTGGTGCACAAAGATCACCGTCGACTCCTCGTTTCGGGCGGACAGCACGCGATCCAGCCAGGCAAGCTGCTCGGCGTCGATAGCTCCCGAGACCGCCTCGCCCCCTGGGCTTGAGTTGAGAATCACCATCTGCAGCCCGCAGCGGACGAGCGCGTAGTAGCCGCCTGGCGCTCCCTCCGGCTCGACATCCGTCGGAAGCGGGAGCGCGTCGGCCAGCATCGCGCCGTCGTCGTGGTTCCCCTGCACGTGAAGCTGCGGCATGGGCAAATCGCGGGTGATGCGGACGAATTCCGCGTAGGCCGCCGGGCTGGGCGTGCTCGTCTGGTCGCCCAGATGCACGACGAGCCGCGGCGCCGGATGAATGTCGGTCAGGGCACGCACCGCCGCTTCGAGATTCGCGCGAGCGTCCACCCCGTGCTGCGGCGCCACGCCGGGCGAGATGATGTGGGCGTCGCTGAGGATGGCGAAGCGTAGGCTGCGCGAGTGAGCTATGGCGCCGCCTCCGGTCCGCGATCGATGAAGTCGCCGTAGAACTCGCGCACCCGGTCCGGGTCGAATCTGTCCATCGGCTCCTGCCAATGCCAGGCGACGAGCATGAATTTTGACGCCAGCCCCGCATAGGGCAGGGCGATCAGCTTCACCTCGCCAAATGCCCCGTTGGGCAGATCTTCATGTATGGCCTCCAATTGCGGCACCACCTCGTCGCAATCGGTGTCACAGCGATACAGCAGCGCGATTGCCCCGTGCTCCAGATTGTGCACCCACAGGCCTTCCTCGACCGGCCGTTCGTAAACCCCATAGGGCGCGGTGATGGGGTAGTGGGTTCCGGACGCCGGCGGGACATGGGCGTACTCGATGGGCGTCCCCACGGGTACGTGCAGGCGACCTTCGTCGTCAATCCGTGTGCGCCGAGCGGCCACTTCGGCGGACGGCATGCTGGACACGATCAAGAGAACGATCAGCGCGGCGACGCCGCCCACCACCAGCAACGCCCCGCCGCCGATCAGCGAACGCCGCAGCCAGCGGCGACGCCGGGCAATTCGCTGCCGCTCTTGACGAGCCTCACGGCGGCGTTCCAGCTTATCGGCGGCTCTCGTCCCGCGTCGTCTCGCCATGGCGCTCCATATCGGACACTACGCGCCGGCGATTGTGCCATCGGCGTCGCTGCGGCTCGTTCTGGAGGCTGAATCCACAGACGGCGTCCGTTGGGTAAGAATGAAGCCACCGGCCGACGAGCTATCGGAGAGGACGCAGCGTCATGCCTGCCACCGCAGCCGCCGGATTGATCGGCTTGGGCGTCATGGGTCGAAACCTCGCCCTCAACATCGACTCACGGGGCTTTCCGCTCACGGTCTACAACCGCACCCACAGCCGTACGACGCAGTTCCTAGATCACGAGGCGTCCGGCACGGACATTCAGGGCGTCGAGGATCTGGAAGAGTTCGTCGATGCGCTGGAGCGTCCGCGGCGGGTGATCCTGATGGTGGATGCCGGCCGCGCCGTCGATGCGGTGCTGGATCAGCTCATCCCGCTGCTCGAACCCGGCGACACGATCGTGGACGGCGGAAACTCCTTTTACGCCGACACCGAGCGCCGCATCGACCTGGTCGAAGGCGCCCGGATGCGCTACCTGGGAACCGGCATCAGCGGCGGCGAGACGGGCGCACGCTACGGCCCGTCGATCATGCCCGGCGGCGACGAGGAGGCATATGCGCGGCTTGAACCCATCCTCACCCAGATCGCCGCACAGGTGGATGACGGCCCCTGCGTGACCCACGTGGGACGCCGAAGCGCTGGGCATTATGTCAAGATGGTCCACAACGGCATCGAATACGGCGACATGCAGCTCATCGCCGAGGCCTACAGCTTTCTGGCCGCGGCGGGCTATCGACCCGACGAGCTTGCCGACATCTTTGGCGCCTGGAACGAAGGCGTGCTCGAGTCCTATTTGATCGAGATCACGGCCGACATCTTCAAGGTGCGCGACGCCGACGGCGACGGGTTCCTAGTCAATGCCATTCTCGATCAGGCCGGCCAGAAAGGCACCGGACGCTGGACCTCGCGCGACGCGCTCGATCTCGGCACGCCGATTCCAACCATCGACGCGGCCGTGTGGTCGCGCCACATCTCGGCGCTCAAGGATGAACGCGTCGCCGCGGCGCCGGTGCTCCGCCCTGGCGGCGCGCCGCGGATCGATCGGTTTGACGGACTGATCGAGTGCGTGCGCCAGGCGCTCTACGCGGCCAAGGTGTGCTCCTACGCGCAGGGCATGTCCCTGCTGCGGGCTGCGTCCGAGGCCTACGCCTACGAGCTGAAGCCCGCGGAGCTGGCGCGTATCTGGAAGGGCGGCTGCATCATTCGCGCCCGCCTGCTGGGGGACATCCAACGAGCCTTCACCGCCGACCCATCACTGGTGAATCTCCTGCTGGACGAGGAGTTCCGGTCGCAACTCAGTGAGGCGGAAGACGGCTGGCGCAGGGTCGTGACCAGCGCCAAGAACGCCGGGCTGCCGTTCGCCGCCATGAGCGCCTCGCTGGACTACTACGACGCCTATCGCTCGGACCGGCTGCCAATGAACCTCACGCAAGCCCAGCGGGACTATTTCGGCGCGCACACCTATCGGCGCCTCGACCGGGACGGTGTGTTCCACACGCAATGGGAGCAGGGAGCGGACGCCGGCGCCGCCAGCAGCGATCCGGTTGACGCTTAGCCAGCACCGTGACGACCTGGGGTGTGTCAAGGCGTTCAGGGCAGCCACAGAGGCTGTCCCTACATCCGCCATTTTCGCGTAGGGGCGCCCCTAATGGGACTCGGCCGGTAGCTCGGGACGATCCGGGACACTGGTCCAGCCTTGCCGGTCGGTGAGCTCATGGTGCCCCCGCGACCCTGGGATCGCTTCCACAAGACCGAGCCCCGGCTGGCGTGGCGGGGTGGTCCGCAGCACTGCTGGGGTGTCGTGCCGGTGAGCACTGGGCCATTAGGTCGTT
>DAOUHO010000170.1:0-4311 GCA_034428595.1 Chloroflexota bacterium
AACGACCTAATGGCCCAGTGCTCACCGGCACGACACCCCAGCAGTGCTGCGGACCACCCCGCCACGCCAGCCGGGGCTCGGTCTTGTGGAAGCGATCCCAGGGTCGCGGGGGCACCATGAGCTCACCGACCGGCAAGGCTGGACCAGTGTCCCGGATCGTCCCGAGCTACCGGCCGAGTCCCATTAGGGCCGCCCCTACAGGGGCCGTGCTTGGCGACGCGGCGAAGTGGGTTCGGCGGCGGATGTCGTACCGTTCCATACGCGGATCGGGAATCGCACGAACAGCACCGCGTATGAACGTCACGGGTGGTCGGAGGTTGGGTCGGCATGGGCGCTGAGGTCAGGCGGTTGAGCAACTGGATCAACGGCGAGTGGGTGGAGTCGACCAGCGCCGATCGCCTGGACGCGGACAATCCGGCGACGGGCGAGGTCATTGCGACCGTCCCGCTGTCAACCGAGGCCGAGATCGACGCGGCCGTCCAGACGGCGCGGGCGGCCTTCCCGGCCTGGCGCGACACCCCGGCGGTCGATCGCGGGCGCGTGCTGTTCCGGCTGCACGGGCTCATGCGGGAGCGATTTGAAGAGCTCTCCCGCACCGTGACCATCGAGAACGGCAAGACGCTGGAAGAGGCCCGCGGCGAGGTGCTGCGGGCGGTCGAAAACGTCGAGGTGGCGGCGGGAATCCCCACCCTGCAGCAGGGATCGTTTTCCAGCGACATCTCGGCGGCCATCGACGAGCACTCGATCCGCGAACCGCTGGGCGTGTTTGCGCAGATCGGACCCTTCAACTTTCCGGCCATGGTGCCGTTCTGGTTCGCGCCGCTGGCGGTGGCGTGCGGCAACACCTTCGTAACCAAGCCCTCCCAAAAGACGCCGCTGAGCCAGACGCTGCTCACGGAGCTCACGGCCGAGGCGGGATTCCCGCCCGGCGTGATGAACCTGGTGCACGGCGCCGGCGAGCAGGCGCAGGCGCTGAGCGCCCATCCCGATGTGGCCGGGGTGTCCTTCGTGGGCTCGACGCCGGTGGCGCGGGCCGTGTACGAAACCGCCACCCGGCACGGCAAGCGGGCGCAGTGCCAGGGCGGAGCGAAGAATCACCTGGTCGTGCTGCCGGACGCCGACCTCGACGCTGCCATTCCCAATATCTGCGGCTCGACCTACGGCTGCGCCGGGCAGCGGTGCCTGGCCGGGTCGGTGGTGGTGACCGTCGGCGACGTGCGCGAAGAGTTGACGGAGCGACTGGTCGAGGCAACGTCATCGATCCAACTCGGCGACGGGCTCGATCCCGCCACGGGCATGGGTCCGGTGATTTCAGCCGAGTCGCGCGACCGCGCATTCGCCTACATCGATCAAGCGATTGAAGACGGCGCTGAACTCCTGCTGGACGGACGCGGCGCGACGGTGGATGAGCTGCCGGGCGGCTACTGGGTGGGCGCAACGGTGCTGCACGAGGTGACGCCCGACATGCCCGTGGTGCGCGACGAAATCTTTGGCCCGGTGGTGAGCCTGATGCACGCCGACACGCTGCAGGACGCCATCGACATGGTGGAGGCCAGCCCGTTCGGCAACGCGGCCACGCTCTACACCGACAGCGGCGGGGCGGCGCGGGAGTTCACGCGGCAGGTGAACGTCGGCAATGTCGGCATCAACGTGGGCGTGGCGGCGCCGATGGCCTTCTATCCATTCGGCGGACGTAAGCAGTCCTTCTTCGGCGACATTCACGCCCAGTCCACCGAGCTCGTGCGGTTCTACACCGACCCGAAGGTGGTGATCACGCGCTGGCCGGGCAAGACCGATGGCCGCGACCCGTGGGACTGACGCACAACCGGGAGCAGCCCCATGGCGCATGAGTACCGGCACTCCGGCGAGCGGCACATTCGCGACAGCGCCTACCTCGAGCGCATTCACCCGGACATCGGCCCTGTGCTGCTCGGCATGGAGGCCGAGGCCGATCGCGACGGCCTGCCGATCACCGAGCGGCCCAGCACCCGCCTCCTTTCGCTGGTCGTGCGCGCGATGGGCGCGCGGCGGGCGCTGGAGATCGGCACGAACATCGGCTACTCGGCCATCGCCATCGCCTCGGCGCTGGCCGACGGCGGCGAATTGGTCACGCTGGACATCGATGAGGAGATGCACGCGCGGGCGCGCGCTAACGCGGACCGCGCCGGCGTAGGTGATCGGGTGACGCTGGTCACCGGCCCGGCGCTCGAAACGCTCGCCGGCATCGACGGGCCGTTCGACTTCGCCTACATCGACGCCGACAAGGGCTCGTATCCGCAGTACCTCGACGCGGTGGTGGAGCGGCTGCGGCCCGGCGGCGTGGTGGCGCTGGACAACCTGCTGTGGCTGGGCCAGGCGGCGCACGAGCCGGAGGATAGCGACTTCCACCGCGAGTCGACGCCCATCATCCGCGCCTTCAACGAGGCCTTCCTGGCCGACGTGCGGCTCGACTCGACGATTGTGCAGGTCGGCGATGGCGTCGGGATGGGCGTGAAGCGACCGTCTGTTGACTGAAAGCGGCAGGGCGCGTAGCGTCACGCCGCGGAACGTGCCTGCGTGAAGGAACCGTCCCGATGCTGACCAATCCCGCCAAGCAGCGGCTCGAGAGCGGCAAGGTGGCGCTCGGCGTCAGCTGCGGGATGGGCGCGCCGTTTCTCGCCGAGATACTGGCGCGCGTGGGATTCGACTGGGTCATGGTCGACAACCAGCACGGCATGTGGGATCGGCAGTCGACCTCCCTGGCCATGATGGGCGTGCGGGCCGGCGGGTCGACGCCCATGGTTCGCGCGCCGGAAAACGACTACTACGCCATCGGTCGGCTGCTCGACGAGGGCGCGCTGGGCGTGATCGTGCCGATGGTCGAGAACCGCGAGGAGGCGGAGCGGGTGGTCCAGGCCTGCCGCTATCCGCCCATCGGCAGCCGCTCGGACGGCGTGAGCGGCGCGAGCGTGTACGGTCCCAGCTATCGCCAGCAGGCCAACGACGAAATCCTCGTGGCGATTCAACTCGAATCGCGCGAGGCCATCGAAAACGCGGACGCGATCATGTCGGTGGAGGGAATCGACGCCTGCTGGCTCGGTCCGGCCGACCTGGCCAACTCCCTTGGCCACGCGCGCAACACGCCCGAGCACGACGCGGCGGTCAACGAGATGATCGCGGCCTGCAAGCGCCACGGAAAGGCCGCGGGCATTGCCGCGGGCTCCGTGGAGCAGGTGGAGAAGTGGGTGGCGGCCGGCTGCACGTTCGTCAGCGGCGGCGGCGACAAAATTTACGTCGGAAGCAGCGCGGCGGCGGAATTCAACGCACTGGCAAGTTTGCGGGAGTAGGGAGACATGGCACGCATCGACTCACTGACCAATCCTGTCAAGGCCAAGCTGCGCCGCGGCGAGGTGGCCCTGGGCGTGGGCAGCACGCTCGGCAGTCCGAACATCGTGGAGCTGCTGGCGCGGCAGGGGTTCGATTGGGTGCTGATCGACAACCAGCACGGCACCTGGGGGCGCGAGTCCACGTCCGCGGCGTTCATGGCGGCGAGGGCGGGCGGCGCGGTGCCCATTCCGCGCGTGCTCAGCAGCGAGTACACGGCCATCGGGCATCTGCTCGACGAGGGCTGCACGGGGGTCGTGGTGCCGATGGTGGATTCGCCGGAGGAGGCGGAACAGGTGGTCCACGCCTGCCACTATCCGCCCGCGGGCGGGCGGTCGCTCGGCGCGTCGGGGGCGATCGCGCAGTGGCCGGACTACATGTCCCGCATCAACGACGAGCTGCTGATCATGGTGCAGATTGAGTCCAAGCAGGCCGCCGAGGCGGCCGACGAAATCATGGCGGTGGACGGCGTCGACGGCACGTGGGTCGGGCCGGCCGATCTTGCCGCGTCCATCGGGCACGCGCAGGGAAGCACCGAGCACACGGATTGCGTCCTGGGCGTGTTCGAGGCCTGCCGCCGCCAGGGCAAGGCGCCGGGCATCTCCGCCGGTCCGGTCGACTCGGCCAAGCGCTGGATCGAGCACGGGGCGCGCTTCGTAACCCTGGGCGCCGACGTGCTCTACGTGCTGCAGGGCGCGCAGGCGGAGCTGGAGGCCTTTGGCCGCACGCCCGGCCTGGGCAACTGGTCGTAGCTAGGGAATCAGCAGCAGCTTCCCGGTCGTGGCGCGGCCTTCGAGGTCAGTGTGGGCTCGCGCGGCGTCGGCCAGGGCGTATTCGCCGTGGATCTTGAGCTTGAGGGAGCCGTCCGCGACCCAGCCGAGCACTGACGAGGTGCGCCACTCGAACTCTTCCGGGGTGATGAGGTGGTGCCCGAGGCTCGGACGCGCC
>DAOUHO010000171.1:0-11543 GCA_034428595.1 Chloroflexota bacterium
AAGCTCGCGTCCGACGTCACCCGGTTCTCATACCCGATGATCCGCCAGGACTTCACCACGTCCGGATCCCAGGTCACCTGGGCCCGCGTCTGATCCGCAAAGGGCGTCGACAGCGCCAACCAGTTCGCCCGGGTGAAGGTGCGCCGCGCCTGGCCGGGATCATCGAGGTAGCGGTACCACCCGTTGCCGTGCTGCGCCAGCTGCTCCAGCAACACGTCGTTGTAGTTGGTGATGCCCACACCAATGGTGATCAGCCGCAGCGGGTTGCCCGCGTCCCGGTCGTAGGCCGACTCCAGGATCGCGAACGGGTTGGTGGCGTCCACGTTGGCCACCCCGTCCGACATCAGGATCACGTAGTTGTAGGCGTTGGGCCGTTCCAGGCGCGCCCGGTTGGCCAGCTGCACCCCCAGGTTGAGTCCCGCCTGCACGTTGGTGCTGCCATGCGGCGCCAACTGCGCAATCGAGCGCTCGACCGAGGAGTCGTCCGGCCCGGTGTGCTCCACGGTGTATTGGTGAATCACATCGGTGGTGAAGTGCACCACCGCCACGCGATCCTGCGGGCGCAGGCTCTGGCGAATCGTCTCCGCCGCCGCGCGCGCGATGTCCACCCGGTTGCCGTCGCCCATCGAGCCCGAGGCGTCGAGCACCAGCGTCACGTTGAGCGGGCGGTCGTCCGCCACTTCCGCCGCCTGGAACCCGATCCGCGCCAGGTGCTTGCGCTCGTCCAGCGGATGCGCCACCAGGTCGCTGGTGATGGCAAAGCCCCAATCGTCCGGCGGCGGGGCGTATTGGTAGTTGAACGCGTTGATCCACTCTTCGGCCCGCACCGAGTCCGGCTCGATGTCGTAGCCCTGCTGCGCCCAGGTGAGCGCCAGCTGGTATGACGTGCGGTCCGTGTCCAGGCTGAAGGTCGACACCGCGTCGTCAGCCGTAGCGACGACCGGCTGCCGCCGGTTGTCCTGGAAGGTGGTGTCGGCCGGTCGCGCGATAGGCGCGGGAGCAGCCTCAGCAGCCGCCGGAGGCGCCGCAGTCGCGGCAGCTGCGGGTGGTCGCGTGACGACCTTCTCAACCGCGACCTCCTTTTCCACAACCTTCTCGACCACGACCTCCCTTATGACCTCAACCTCCTTGACCACCTCTTGTGTCACAACCCTTTCAACCTCGACCTCCTTGATGACTTCTCGCGTCACAACCGTCTCGACCGGTACCTCCTTGATCACCTCCTGGACTTCGGTGACCACGACCGTCCGTTCGGCCACGGTCGTCTCCTGGGTCTCCTGCCCCAGATTTCCGGCCACCAGGACCGCCGAGGCGGCGACGGCAACCGCGCCGCCGGTGACCATGACCGGCAGCCAGTTCTGCTTGGCAGCCGCGAGAATCTTGCGTCGAATGCGCGTGACGGGATTCGGCGCCGGCTGAGGGTCGAGACGATCTTCAAGCGATTCCCAAAGATTTGTCGGAGCGCGAAGGTCGTCGGCTTCCGCCGCGAAGTGCCGGCGCAGCGTGCTCTCCATGTCTTGGTCGGATGAGTAGTTACTGGCCATGGCCATGAGCCTCTCTGGCATCGCCCGTTGTCAGTTGATCTCGGAGTTGGCCGAGTGCCCGGTGCAACCTTGATTTGACGGTGCCCTCGCGCACGCCGATGGCTTCGGCCAGCTGGAGAACCGTGAGACCGGCGAAGAAGCGCAACACCACGACTTGCCGCTGATCGGGATTCAGTCCCGCCAGCGCTTCTCGGATCGCCAAGCGATCGTGCTGCGCCTCGAACTCCTCCGCCGGACGCGACGCGTCGTCGGATTCGCTTTCGTATTCGAGGGGAACCGTGGATACCGCCCGCTTTCTGCGCTGGGACACGACGGTGTTCACCAGAATGCGCACGAGCCAAGGCTTGACTGGCCGTTCGCTGCGAAAGCCCTGCATGCCGCGCCACGCGGCGAGAAAGGCTTCCTGCACGTGTTCCTCGGCCTGCGCCCGGTCCCCGGTCATCAGGACTGCCGTGCCGTAGAGCACGTCCTGATACCGCTCGACCAGATGGCGGAAGGCTTCGCGCTCGCCGTCCTGACAACGCAGGACCGCTTGCTCATCGGTCATATGCCGCCCTCATTGCGCCTGCTCCGGAGGGATTCCACTAGACACTACGCGTGTTTGGGTCGAATCGTTCCATCGACTCGAGCAAAATTGTTTCCACTTTGGCGATTTCGGGCCGAATGCCTCCCGTCCCGCGAACCTAGCGCCCGAATCCGCGAGCCCATCGCCACTCCACGTCACGCTGTGCTCCGGAACTCGCCAAGCCGCCGGCATTGACGTCAACAGTCTGTCGCGTACTTGGTCATCATTTGATGCACAATATGATGACAGCCGGCTCTTCGTAAGGGAATCGACGTGCGAACCACCATAAATCTCGATGAACAGTTGTTGAATCAAGCCCAGCAGCTCACCGGAATCGACGGAAGGACGGCACTGGTCCGCGAAGGTCTGCGTGCCCTCATCGAACGCGAGTGCGCCCGGCGTCTGGCGCGGCTGGGCGGAAGCGAGCCGCAGTTGACTCCCATCCCACGCCGAAGAACCGCGGCTGAATGACTCTCGTCGATACGGCGGTCTGGATCGACCATCTGCGCGGCGCCGAGACGGCACTTGCGTCACTGTTGTCCGAGGGTCAAGTACTCGCTCACCCCATGGTGGTCGGGGAGTTGGCTTGCGGAAACCTCCGCAATCGGGATGAGGTGCTCGGCCTGCTGGGCGGGTTGCCGCGAGCGCCCGTGGCGACCGATCAGGAAGTGCTTGCATTCATTGAGCACCATCGACTCATGGGCCGGGGAATCGGGTATATCGATGCGCATCTCTTGGCCGCCACGGCACTGGCAAGCCCGTCGCAGTTGTGGACGAACGACCGGCGACTCAGCGAGACGGCCGCGCACCTCGGGCTAGCGTATCGAGTGCCTCGCTAGCGCGGCGCGATGGCTGCCAGGGCGTGCGGCGAGAGCTTCACCCAGACCGGCTCGTGATCCGAGGCGGCCGTGATCGGTCGGCGGACCTCCACCACCGCCAGATCCGGCGTGTGCAGCACGTAGTCGATGCGCTCGCCATCTGCGGGAAACGTTGGCGGTCCGCCGGCGTCCGGGTCAAGGAATCCAACCTGCCATAACAGCTGCATCGACCGCTCGTCGGCCTGCGCGTTCATATCCCCCACCAGCAGGGTGTGTGACCGGCCGCCCCAGATTTCGAGCAGCGATTGCGCCTGGGCCTCACGGGTCGGACCGCCGTCGACCGCGTGGTCCAAGTGGGCATTGATGACGGTGTAGGTCTGGCCGGGGGCGTCGATTTCGGCCTCCACGGCGCCGCGAGGTATCCGGCCCGGATTGTCGAAATGATGGACGGTGCTGCGCATGGGCAAGCGGGTCAGGATGGCGTTTCCCCAGAGATCACCCGCACCCGCTCCGTAGACATGGGGCAGGTCGAGCCGCTGCGAAAGCCAGGTGAGCGTGTCCGCGGCACCGGAGATCACCCAGCCGCGGCCCACTTCCTGCAGCGCGATCACGTCGGCGGGATTCTCTTCGAGCGTCTCCGCCACGGCCTCGAGATCGAAGCGGCCTTCCACCCCGAATCCCTGGCGGATGTTATAGGCAACAACACTGAGTTCGTCGGAACCCGAGGATCCGGTGCTCGGCGGCGCGGCCACTCCGGCGACGGCGGCGGCTGGAAGGAGCACCAACCCGGCCACGACGACCGGTGCCCGCCAACCGCGCAGGCCTGTCAGCTTCTCGGGCTCCGCCGCCCGCGATTGCTTCAAGAATCCGCCGATGCCCAGGACGGCGGTTGCAATGACCGCAGCCCACAGCACCCAATCAGGTCCGTAGAAGGAGTAGAACACGAACAGCAGCATCACCAGCAGCAGAAGACCGATAGTCGTCGACACCACGCTGGGAGCCACGCGGTCAGAGCCGTTCAGCCGCGGGACCATGGGCGCAAGCATCACCGGCAGCGCCGCTGCGACGGCCGCGGCGCCCAGGCCTGCCGCCGCCGTGCCGGCGTCGAGGAGCACAAAGCCCGCGATGAGAGCGACGGCAGCCACGCCGAGCAAGACCCGATCGAGCACCGGCCCGGCGTGAATCAGCGCCCAGGTCCACACGACGCCGACCGCGGCGCCGACAGCCAGCGCGATTCCCGCGCCGCGGAAATCAAGCTCGGCGCCGACGATGACCTGGCCAAGGTTGCCGCTCAGCAGCATGAAGACGACCAAGCCGGGACCAATCCCGATCAGCGACCAGGCGTCGCGCCACGCCGGAAGCCGAGCCACCCTTCGAGCAATTCGCGGCGCGCCGACGGCAACGATCGCGACCACAACGGCCACGACCGCGGCAGCGGCCGGATGGTGGGCGAACGGTGCATCCACCGTGATGAAGCTCACGCGGACGGTCAGATCGATCGCGAGCGCGAGGGCGAGACTGATGCGCGCCGCCGATCCCAGCGAGGGCAGCAACGCGAGGAACCAGCCCAGCGCGATCGTGCCGACGAGCCCAGCAACGAAATCGATGCCCGGAACGGCCGAAATCTGCCCTACGGCTGCTGCGGCCGCCAGCAGGCGCACTGACCACAAGCTCGCCGCTTGCGCCCCGATCACGCGGACGAGCGGCCAGGCCAGGATGGCGGCCGCGAACCCGCCGAGGACCACGAACCCAAGCACTTCACGGCTGGAGGTTTCGCCAATCAGCCAAACCGTGTGGGTCGTGAATACGCGGATTGCCTGAAACCCGAGGACCAGGGCAGCCGTGACGACGACCACGTCAATCCCCGGAAATTGCCCGACCATGCTTCGCGCCGCGGCGCGCGCTATCGCCATCGTTGGTCCCGAGCCACGGTGCTGATGACTGAGCGCATCGCCCTGGTCCGCCTAGTCCGAGTCGATGTGGCCCTGGGTGCTCAGCGCGCGGGCGCTCACACCCAGCACGCCAAGGAATCCTTCCGAGTCGCGGTGGTCGAAGTCGCCCACGCCTTCCATGCTCGACGCGTCGCTGTACAGCGAGTGCGGGACATCGTGCGCGCTGGCATAGGCGACGTGGCCCCGATAGACATCGACCACGATCGTGCCCGTCGTGAGCGTTGTGAACGTCTCCACGGCTCGCCGCATGGCGCTGCTGGCGAGGTCGAACCAGTAGCCCTCGTACACCTGCCGCGCGAGCTGCGCCGACGCCTGATCGAAGACGGCTCGTGCGCGACGATCCAGGATGAGTTGCTGAAGATAGGCATAGCACGTGCCGAGCAACTCCATGCCGGGCGCCTCGTACACCCCGCGAGACTTGATGCCGACGAAGCGGTTCTCCACCACGTGCAGGCCGATGCCCACACCGTGCCGGCCGCCAATGGCATTGGCCTGCTCGATGGCTTCCCGCGGCGTCACGGGCTGGCCGTCGATGTCCGTTGGAACGCCCTGCTCAAAGCGAATCGCGACGCGCTCACCATCGTCGGGCGCTTCGTGGGGATACACGCCCATCTGCGGGCGCACAAATTGGGCGGGAGTGTCGAGCTCTTCAAGTTGCCCGGCCTCGTGAGTCAGTCCCAGCAGGTTGGCGTCGGTCGAGTACGGCCTGTCGAGCGTCGCGCGGATGGGAATCTCCTCCCGCTCGCAGTACACGATCATCTCCCGGCGACCCGGGAATAGTTCGAGAAACTCTGTGTCGCGCCACGGGGCATAGACCTGGACCTCAGGCGCGAGCATGTTGGTGACCAATTGAAACCGCACCTGGTCGTTGCCGCGACCGGTAGCGCCGTGACCGAACACCATGATCTCGCGTCGCTGGACCTCGGGCAGCAAGGCCTGAACCGTGACATGCCGCGCGATGCCGGTCGTATTCCAATAGCCGCCTTCATACCGGGCCTGCGTTTGGATGATCTCCAGCCCGGCGCGGGCCAGCGCGTCGCGTGCATCGACCAGAACGGCGTCCTCGGCGCCCGAGGCTCGCATGCGCTCGGGGATGTCGGCGATGTTCGCCTCATCCGGCTGGCCCAGATCGGCCGTGAGGGCCACGACCCCCACCCCCTCTTCAACCAACCAGCGCGTGATGGTGCAGCTATCCAGGCCGCCGGACGCGGCCAGCGCCATGCGCTTGCCAATGAGATCTCCGACAACCACCGCTCACCCCGCTAAGACGGACCAGTCGCTTGTAGAGTACCGTTCGCACGCAAAAGCGCGGCCGCCGGCACCGTCAGGGCGTGTCCTTCGGGCGGTCCGCCGACCCGGAGTCGACCCATGCCATTCGTTGACCCCACGGATCATCCCGAAATCGAGCTTGCCCCGGGAGCACGAGCGCGCACGCCGTTTGGCGAGCGGGTGATGCTTTCGCGCCTGGAGCTGGACGAAGGCAGCGTGGTGCCATTGCACCAGCATCCGCACGAACAGGCCGGCATGCTGCTCGAAGGCGAGATGGAGTTGACCATCGGCGACGAGACCAGGCGGTGTCGACCCGGGGATATGTTCATCATCCCGGGCGGGGTGCAGCACCGGGCGCGGCCAGTCAACGGCCCGGCCGTGGTTTTGGACGTGTTCAGCCCGCCGCGTGAAGATTATGTCGAGTTGGCCAACCGATACATTCCGTCCAACGACTAGGCGGGCAGAACTCAGAGATCGGGACCGGATCGGCCGCGCGCCGCATTCCAATGTTCGCGGGAGTATGATTTGGCGGGTGGCGAGTTAGCGCCCGGCCCGGTGGCAACAATGCACCCGTCGGCGGAACCAACGCCAGGCGCTGAGGTTGAACTGGAGTATTCGCATGGCAGTCAAAATCGTGACCGACAGCACGGCCTACTTGCCCAAGCAGCTCCTCGACGAGCACGGGATCGAGGTCGTGCCGCTGCACGTGCACTTCGGTACCGATGACTTCACCGACGGCGTCGACATCACGCCGACCGAGTTCTTCACCATGCTGGAGGACCGGCCCGAGCATCCGACCACCTCGCAGCCGGCGCCGGCCGCCGTCATGGATATCTACGAACGTTGTGGGGCGGACGGCAGCGCCATCGTGTCCATTCACCTATCGTCCAAGCTGAGCGGAACGCTTGAGTCGGCACGTCTGGCATCCGACCAGTTGCCTAACGTCGACGTCCACTTGGTCCGCAACGACCTGCCGCCGATCGGCGTCGGCTTGCTGGCCGTCGAAGCGGCCCAGGCTGCCAACAGCGGCGCCAGCGCCGAGGCGGTCGTGGAGCTTGTGAATGAGCTGGGCGCGCGCACGTATGTGGCCTTCGTCGTGCCCACGTTGGAGTACCTACGCCGAGGTGGCCGGATTGGCGGAGCCCAAGCCTTCGTGGGGTCGATCCTGAGCTTCAAGCCTGTGCTGCACGTGCACGAGGGACAGGTGGAACCCGTCGTCCGCGTGCGGTCCTTCACCAAGGCCCGACGCGCGCTGGTGGACTACGTTCGCGAGCGCGCGCCAAACGGCCTGCACGGCATCTCGGTCATGCACGTGGGGGCCGACGACATGTACGCCGCGCTGGAGGCGGACATCCAGCGTGAGTTCGACGTGTCGGCGGCACTGCTGCCAGGCATCGAGATGGGTCCGGTGATCGCCACGCACACGGGACGCGGCGCGTTCGGCGTCGCGTTTATCGCCAACCCGTAGGCGGGCGCCAACCGTCGCGATACCGGTGCGAGCGCCGGTCGTTCAGTTGGTCCAGGCGCTGGCCTGTGGGTCGAGGGCCTCGCGGATCCCGTCGCCCAGAAGATTGATCGACATGACGGTGATGAAGATCGCGATTCCCGGAGCGGCCGGCACCCACGGCGCCGTGCGGAGATAGCGTCGTCCCTCGGAGAGTTCCAGGCCCCATTCGGGGGTCGGCGGCTCGGCGCCCAAGCCGAGGAATCCCAGCCCCGCCGCGGCGATAATCGCCGAGGCTAGGCCGAGGGTTGCCATGATGATGATGGGACCCACGACGTTGGGCAGCACGTGCCGCAGCATGATGCGGGTCTCCCGCATGCCCACGGCTCGCGCCGCCCGCACATAGACCAGCTCACGCGCCGACAACGTGACGCCCCGAACGACACGCGCGTAGTAGGGAATGGCGGAGATTCCGAGCGCAATCAGCGCGTTGTTGATGCCGGGTCCGAGCGTCGACACGATGACGATGGCCAGCAGAATCCCTGGGAACGCCAGCAGCACGTCCAGCACGCGACTGATCGCCCAATCGACCTTGCCGCCCAGGAATCCCGCGACCAGGCCGACGAGAGTGCCGCCAATGGAGGCTATGGCCACCGCGAGGAAGCCAATGCGAAGTGAGATGCGCGCGCCGTGAAGGAGCCGCGTGAACACATCGCGTCCCACACGGTCCGTGCCAAGCAGGTGCCCTCCTTCGCCAGGTCGCGAATTGAAGAGCTCCGGGTTGTAGTAGTTCAGGTCGAAGGGCGCGATGACATCGGCCAGAATCGCAACGATGGCGATGACGATCATCACGAGGCCGCCGACGATGGCGGCCCTATTGCGCAGGAACCTTCGCCAAGCGAGGCCCCACTCGCTGCGCGGGGGCGCCTCGCTGCCCTCGAGGGCCTGCTCGACCGTCAGCTCGTCAGTCGCCGCCATGTCAGTCCTGGATCCGCACGCGTGGGTCGACGTAGGTGTAGAGCACGTCGACGATGATGTTGACCGCGACGTAGATGAGCGACGCGAACATCACCAGGGCCTGCACCACCGGATAGTTGCGACGCTGCACGGCCTCCACCAACTCAAATCCGAGGCCCTGCCGCGTGAACACCACTTCCACGACGATGGCGCCGGTGAGCAGGCTGCCGAACTGCAAGCCGACGATGGTGATGACCGGAATCAGACTGTTCTTGAGCGCGTGGCGTATCACCACCGCCGACTCACGGAGGCCCTTGGCGCGCGCCGTTCGCACGAAATCGCGGCTCATGACGTCGAGCATCGACGAGCGCGTCATGCGCGCGATGATCGCGGCGGCGCTGACTCCCAGCGTGATCGCGGGCATGATGAGGCCCTCGGGCTTGTCCTGGCCCAAGGCCGGGAGCCATCCAAGCAAGACGCTGAAGATGTAGATCATGACCAGGCCAAAGAAGAAGTCGGGCACCGAGACGCCAAACACCGCCACCACCTGGCCGCCGTAATCCACCCAGGTGTGATGTCGAATGGCCGATACGATTCCCGAAACCAGCCCCACCAGCAACGCGACGCCCATGCCGGCCATGGTGAGCTTCAACGTCTCGGGGAACAGCTCCTTGACGAGGTCGCCAATCTGCTGGTTCGTCTGAAACGACCGGCCGAAGTCACCGACGATTACATCCCTGGCGTACAGCCCGAACTGCACCGGGATGGGGTCGTTGAGGTGATAGGAGTCACGGAGCCGCTCGACCGCTTCGAGCGGAATGCGGCTGGTGAAGATCGACGACTCGCCGCGTGACTCGAGAAGCAAGGAGACCGGATCGCCGGGGATCAGGCGCAGGAGGACAAATACGATCAGCAGGACTCCGATGAGCACCGGCACCGCGGCCAGCACCCGGATGATGATGTATTTGCCCATTCCTGCGCCAGATCACCGTCCGGCGATCACGCTCTCCTTTTGGCCTCGCCCCTATCCTTCCGTCGAATAGAGGTCGAAGGGGTACGGCGACGTCAAGATCGTGTGGAAGACGCGTCCGCCGACCTTGTTCGTGTTGGCGGGGAACAGCGAGCCCCACTCGACCAACGGAATACCCAAGGCCTGCTCCATCACAATCGTGTGCACACGATTCGTCATCTGCGCGCGCTGCGCCTGATCGGGCTCAGTGCGCACGGCATCGAGCAAGCTGTCGATCTCCTCACTGACGTACCAGGTGTAGGCCCGGTTGCCCGGCACGCCGAAGTTGCGGGAGTGATAGACGGTATCGAGCACCAGGCCGCCTTCCAGGCCCACGCCGCCCTGCCACTTGTGCGTGTGCAGGCCTTGCAGGTACTGCTCGACCGCGGTGCCCCACTCCATGTTGGGCGTGGCCACCGAAATGCCGATCGCATTCTCGATGTTGAGCTTGTACGGCTGTGAGAACGGATTCGGCGTGTCGGGGAATGAGACTTCCAGGAGCTGACCACCGGAGTCGTAGCGGAAGCCGCCGTCGCCACGCGCGTAGCCCGCCTCGTCCAGGATCTGGTTGGCCTTTTCGATGTTGAAGTCGTAGTAGCCATCCAGCTCCGGGTTGTAGCCGACGGTTCCCGGCGTGAGCAGGCTGCCCGCCAGCGCGCCAAAGCCCAGGGTGACGCTGCGCGTCACCGTGCCGCGGTCGGTGGCGTGGATCAGGGCCTTGCGCACCGCCAGGTCTTCCGTGGGGAAATTGGAGGTGTTGGTCTGCAAGTACCACGGCTGCCCGGGGCCGAGGCCGATGAAGACCTGATGCGCCGGGTCCCCGAAGAACGGCTGCAGCTCGGTGAGGCTGTAGTGGTGCATCCAGCTCAACTCTTCGGCCTCGTAGGCCGCAACCTTGGCCGACACGTCGGTAAGCTCGAACGACGTCCACTCGTCCGCAAACGCCGGGCCCTGGTTGAGCGCCCACGGCGGGCCCCAGTTGTAGTCGTCATTCCGGACCATGGTGAGTGAAATGTTCTCTTTCCACTCCTTGAACTTGTACGGTCCGGTGCTCACGGGATTTCGGGTGAGGTCTTCACCATATTCCGCAACGGCCTTGGGCGATGCGAACACGGCCGAGCCGCCGGCCAGGAGGTCCAGGAAGAAGACGTTGACCTCGGTCAGCGTCATTTCCAGCGTGAAGTCGCCCGGCGCCGAGACGCTGGCCAACTGATTGCCGATGTTCGCGTTCCAGCCGGGGTTCATTTCCGGGTCCATCCACAGCTCGAAGTTGAACTTGGCGGCCTCGGCGTTGAACGGCGTGCCGTCGTGGAATTGCACGTCGTTGCGCAGCTGGAACGTGTAGGTCAGCAGGTCGTCGGAAACCGACCAGTCCGTCGCCAGCCAGGGCGCCAGCCCCCCACCTGGACCATGCGCGATCAACGCGTCGAAGAGCGGCTGGCCGCCGCCCATGAGTGACCACCCGTCGGGAAAGTGCAGCGGGTCCAGGTTGTTGATGGCCCCCGGCGCCGCGTGCGTGATCTTGCCGCCGTACTGCGGATTGTAGGGCGTGAGGTCACGGTAGTTGCCGAAGCGCACGGCCTTGACGGGACCGATTTCAAAGACGCCGGCAACCTGCGTCTCCTCAGGCACTTCAACGATCTTCTCGACAATCTTTTCAACTTCTTGGGTCACGACTCTCTCGACTGGAACTTCCCTGACGACCTCTTTCTCCACCACCTTCTCGACTTCGACCTCTTTGATCTCGGTGACGGTGACGATCTTTTCGACCTCGACCGTGCGGACCTCGACCTCGCCCTCGCCACACGCGGCCAGCGCCGCGGCGCCAACGCCACCTGCGAGACCGAGCGCTCCAAGGCGCACAACGTCACGCCTGCTTAGAGACTTCGTCATGGGTTTCTCCCTCCCGCGACCGCAGTCGCACCCGGACTCGCCGCGTCCGGCAGCCGCCGACGCTTACCTGAATACTTGAGTCGAATTCACGA